>JALWSW010000152.1 GCA_027080125.1 Campylobacterales bacterium
GCTTTAATCTTATTAATAATTTTTTTCTCTTTTTTTGTGAATTCAGACATTTTATTATCTCCTTTTTTAATACTCACAAAATTTATAACGGTATTTTTACAAATGCTTTTAAATATTTAAGTTCAATACAACCTTTGCTATAACCAAGATCACATGCTTTTTTAAGGTATTTTGCAGCTTTAGGATAATTTTGTTTTAGCTTCTTTTCATTTCCGATATATAAAGTGCCGAGATTGAAACAGCCTTTAGCAATTCCACCATTACAAGACTTCTTATAGTAGTATTTTACAGCTTTTAAATTATTCTGTTGAATTTCCCAACCACTATCATGTAAAAAAACTCCCATATTGAAACAGCCTCTGGCATATCCAAGATCACAAGATTTCTTAAAGAATTTGGCTACTTCGAAATAATTCTGTTTGATCCACAAATCTTTCTTATATAAAACACCAAGATTGTTGCATCCCCAAGCATCTTCAAGATCGCAGGCTTTTTTGTAGTATCTTTTGGCTTTAGAATAGTTTTGTTTCACTCCATTACCGTTGTTATATAGAACACCAAGATTGTAGCAACTATGTTCAATTCCAGCATCACAAGCTTTCTTGTAGCATTCAGCGGCTTTGGAATGATTCTGTCGTACTCCTTGACCATTATCGTATAAAGCACCAAGATTATTACAGCTCAAAGTATTTCCAAGGTTACAGGCTTTCTTATAGAATTTTACGGCAATCTTATAATTTCCTTGTATATCAGCCTTTAATCCCTGAGTGAACAAAGACTTTGCTTTGGAACCTGCCATTGCCGGAATGCTTATGTAAAGCATCAGCATAGATAAAAATAATATCAATAAGCCTTTAAAACCCTTATTATTTTTCACAATTCCTCCTCCGTTTTAAAACTCTGGCATTGGCGTTTGTCGTCTTTGCCTCCGATGTTGATAGAAACATTTTTCGGCGCAGGGCGTAATCTGCTCGCAATTGCGTAAAGACCAAGCCATATGAAAATCTCTCCAAGTTCCTTTGCTATGTAAATCAAGAAACCAAATTCTGTTCCGTAAACAGTACCTGATGTTTGAATCATAATATTTACTCCGTTCACCACGAAATACACCGACCAAACCATTAGCAAAATGTTTGCCCCGCGCGCTACAAAGTCTCTGATTTTCTCAAACTTTTCGTTTCTCTCAAACATTGTTCAGCCTCTTTTTCACTTCATCACTTTTGTAAAAATATTCTACGGCTTTGTTGATAATAAAGCTGTAAATATCAGCTTCCCTTGTGCCTTTTGCCTCTTCTTCATATAAAGGCAGGAGAATTTTAAGCCGTTTCAGATTCTTCTGGTCTATATCAATTCGTTTATTAACGAATTGCAGTTTATCCCCGTTGCTTTCAGCTATTACATTTAGGCTTTCTAATTCATTGCTCATCTTGACCTCCGTTATGCTTCTTTTTCTTTCTGTTGGTTTGCTATGCCTTTTCGTGTGTAAAGCAAATATTCAAAAGAATCCTTATCGCTTTTGTTTTTAACGATACGAATATCTACATTCTTTTGTTCAATCCGACCTGCAAAGTATTTTCTGCCGTCTGTTGTGGTTTTGATGTTCAATCCGGCGACCTTGACCCAGGAACTTCTTTTTTTGTTCATGAATCCTCCTTTAATCCTTTTTCTTGATGTTCAACCGGTTTAGATTTCTTTTGCTCCGCCTTAACCACAAGAAAATAATAAATGATCGAACCCAATGCGTTTAAGAGCAATATCACTACCAGCCAGATGATTTTGTCAGATGTTTTGTCAAAATCTCTTTTAAGACAATCTATAAGACCTGCAATCCAGATGACAAATCCGGCTATGGTAAAAAGAACCGATAAAATCCCCCCGAACATAAAAAAGTTGAATCCTGAATCCATTAACACCTCCTTGCTGTATTTGATAATGTTATTGTAATCTTTCAGGCGAAAAAGTCAAGTATCTTTGACTATATAAACTTGATTTTTGTTTTAAGATGTTTAATATATCAGTATGCTTAAACAATGCGATTATAGATATTTTGATATTAACAATATAAACAAGCCGAGAAACGGGTGTTTTAACGGTTTCCGATGTTTAGACAGTCGGAAAATATATACAATACAGACTGTATTGTATATAAAATTGAATGGAGATGAGAAATGAAGCTGGATCACGGAAATTTAACGGACAGTTTGGTAAAATGGTTCAATAAGTATATAGACGATATGAAAACATCGGGCTACCAATCCGGCACCATAGAGCTATATAGCAGAGTAATTAACGATTTTATCGACTATGCGAATGATTATATAGACGAATATAACATTGAAGACATAAACAGGCTTTTTATAAACGGTTATCTGTTGGAAAAGGGCAAATCGTTAAATAAGAACACGGAAGCAACCTATTTGCGCATAATTAAAACATTCTTTGTCTTTATATCCGATAACAACAAAGAAGGAGTTGATTTTAGACATATATTCAAGAAAATTAAGATAAAAGTCCCTAAAAGACTGCATAGTTACCTCACAGAGGATCAAGTAATCAGATTGTTAAATACTCTTGAGAAAGAGAAAAGCAAAAGGAATAGTTATATAGCTTTTCGCAATGCAGCGATGGTAAAGCTGATGTTATACAGCGGGGCAAGAGTAAGCGAGGTTATAAACATTAAATATAGCGATATAGGCGTATCTGATGTTGATTCGTCATTCTATAAGATAATGATTATTGGTAAAGGCAATAAACAGGCTCCCGTATATATTAAAAGAGAGCTTGTAGATGAAGAATTAGAATTTATGGATTCTATCAGGCATTATAAAAAAAATGATCTTGTTTTTGCAAGCAAAACAGGAAGGGCTTTATCAAGAGAAGGCATATATATCATTGTTAAAAGGTTACTGAAACTATCCGGCATTAACAAGACAGGCGTTCATATACTCAGGCATACCCTTGCAATGAGGCTTGCCGCAAGGAATGTTGATATACTGCATATTCAAAAGATTATGAGGCATGCCAATATAGCAACCACAATGATATATGCTCACAGCACAGAAACAGACAGCGTTAAGGCGCTGGAAAAAATTTGAGAAGAAGTAACGGGTAACAATTGTCTTTTTTTCATACCCCCTCCTTCAGTTTTTCCTGTAATTCTTGGTATTCTTTTTTGTATTTGTGTATTTTTTTGTGAATTTTTTCTGGATTTCCCTGGTATGCCTTGTTTATCAGATACTTTATTTTGTTATTCTTGTTTGTTATATAATTAAGTAATATTTTTATCTTATTAATCAAAATATCATTTTCTTTTTGTATTTTTTCTGATAATTTTTCAACTCCCCAATTTTCTTTTTTTGCCTGTATGATGATATTACTGATTCTGTCTTCCATAAATCCTCCTTTTGTAAAAAATAGTTGATCACTCCTCTTCTATCCCAAGCTGTAGTTTAACTTTCCGTAAACCCTGCACCTTTAGCTGTCTTATCCTCTGTTTCGTAACACAGTATTCTCTTGATATTTGAAAAAGCGTCTTTTTTGCATCTCCTTTGGCAAATTGGCATTTCAGCACATATCGTTCTTTATCCGTTAAGGTTTTCAAATTATCAAAGCGTTTGCTTCTTATATAAGCGGCTATTCTGCGATAGTTTTCTATGTCTTGATCGTATTCAGGCACTATTTTATAAAGCCTTATTCCTTCGTAACTGCCCGCGTGAACACGGTCCGCGGTTAAAACAACCTTATGTTTTTTACTTTCCAAAGTCGGTATATTCCGCATTCTTGCCGCTGATGCTATTCTTGTATATCCTTTGTCATCCTCAGAAGTATATAGATATTGAAATTTAGGTTGTTTTTGTTTCATATATTTTTCTTCTCCTTAGTTACATTTTTTTACATTATCAATGCTGCATCCGTTTGTTTTGTTTGCATCTGCTGAAAATGAAATCCCATTTGACAAATTATTTGGTGGATCAAGCCATTGGAATATGCTTGTTTCCCCCGTCAATATTTTGACGGAATTTTCTTTTTTGTCTATCAAAACAGGCACTATAGTAATCCCGTTTAATGCAAGATAGTTTTTTGCCTGTCGGAGCCTTACAAAGCGAATACCGGTAATCTTATTCTTTTTGATTTTATCAATCAGGTCTTCGCAATGCGAGCAGTCTTTACTATATATTAGTGTCTTGCCCTGTAACGGAACCCATGCAGGGTCATTTGGATTTTGCGCGGGAGTATATAGAAAAACTCCCAAAAAGAGCAAAAGTATAGTGGAGCTTACAGAAAAAAGGAAAAAAAGGTAAGCCAGTTTGTTTCGATGTGGAATTCTTATGTAAATGTAAAACAGAACAGCTATAATGCCCGCGATGCTTACGCAGACAAGACAAAATTTTTGCAGAAAAAAAGCCTGGTAACCGAGCAAAGCACCCTCAACCGGCAACGCAAGCGAAAGCAGATAATCTATTACAAAATGAAGTTTCTTATAAAAAGATAAAACGAACAAAGTGGTAAAGAACACAATTCCGGCTATCGTAAAGGGAATACTGCCGTAGGGAGTCGTCTGGTTAACAAGAAGACAGCCGTCTGCTTTGCAGATTGGCGAGGACGTTAATAATCCGATAAAATCTATAAGCGATACCATCAGAC
>JALWSW010000153.1 GCA_027080125.1 Campylobacterales bacterium
ACTACGGATTGAAAGGTGTTATTGTGGTTGATGAGGACATATCCGCTGATGATTGGAACAAGGTGTTTTGGGCATTATCGGTAAGATTTGATCCGAGAAGGGATACTCAGATCATAAACAGAGGCAGATCCACTCCGCTTGATCCGGCTCTTCCTGTGCAAAACAGAGAAATAGTTTCAAGGATTATAATGGATGCCTGCGTGCCGTATGAATGGGAAAGAAAACCAAAAGAGATCTTTCTGGATGAGAGAACCGCAAAAAGCGTAAGGGAAAATTGGGGAAGCTATGACATTTGATAAGAATATTTGAAACGGGTGAGTTCTGTGAAAAGGATAATCGTTGGAATATCGGGAGCATCAGGGGTTATATACGGCATAAGGCTGCTTGAGATATTAAGCAGCAAGGATATTGAAGTGCATCTTATTGTTACTGATACAGCCAAAAAGATAGCGAAATATGAAAATAATATTGATTATGCCAGGATAAGTCGGATGGCTAATGTTTGCTACTCAAACGATGATCTTGCCGCTTCAATTTCAAGCGGTTCGTTTGTAACCGACGGTATGATTATTGCGCCCTGTTCGATAAAGACATTATCGGGAATCGCAAATTCATACAGTGATAATTTAATGATAAGAGCAGCGGATGTTTGTCTTAAGGAGAGACGAAAACTTTTGCTCATGGTCAGAGAAACACCGCTTCACCTTGGACATATTGAGCTTATGGCAAAGGTTAGCCGAATAGGTGGTATAATTGTTCCGCCGGTTCCCTCATTTTATCACAGACCTGAGAGTATTGAGGACATAATTGATCAGACAATCGGAAAACTGCTTGACCAGTTCTGCATTGAACACAATCTGTTCAAAAGATGGAAATAACTTAAAAAGGAGGCATCGATGAAACGAGGTTTTTATGTTGCATTTGTATTATTGATTGTGGCATTGCTTGCCAGAAGCAGCTTTGCAGGAGGAAGCGGGGTTTATCCAAACGGTGCTGAAGCGTTTTTGGTTGGCGTAGCTCCACCGCCGGGATTTTACTTTGAAAATTATCTTTCCAATTATCACGCCGATTCAATGAAGGATAATTCAAGAAATAATATTGGAGCGTTTGACAAGCTCAATGTAGATGCGGAGGTTATGAGATTTATCTGGATAAGCAAGCATAGGATTTTGGGGGGAAACTACGGTCAGCATCTGTTTATTCCGTTGCTGCATGTCAGTGTTGACTTTAATGTTCCGGTCGGTAAAGAAAGAAAGAAAAATTTTTCCGACAGCGGGGTGCCGTATATAATCTATAGTCCTTTTATTCTTGCGCATCATTTTCTTGGAGGAAAACTACATACGGTTGTTTCATTAGTTGATATCTATATACCAACCTACGGACAAGATGATAATAATCTGGCAAACGTAAGTCACAACTATTGGACATTTGAACCGGTTTTTGCTGCAACCTATCTTCCGGGTAATTGGGAATTTTCTATAAAAATGATGTATGATTTCAGCACCAAACAGAAGAATAGCCCCACCATATACGGAGTTAATCCTGATAGAAAGCCGGGACAGGAGTTTCATTTCGATTACAGTATATCCTATGGCTTAAGCAAACATTTGCGGGCAGGAATAAGCGGATTTTACTACAGACAAACAACGAACGACAAATATTATATCAAGAACGGAACGCCTGCTCCCGTCAAGACTTTGCTAAAAACCGATGAAAGTAACAAAAGTGAAGAATATGCAGTTGGTCCAGGCATCTGGTATAACTACAAAAATATGTTTTTCTCATTAAGAGAGCAGTTCGATCTATCGGCTAAAAATCATACAAAAGGAAACACAACCTGGTTAAAATTTATTTATGCGTTTTAGGTAATATGATATCGGTTCTTCAGATATATTATTAAGAACAATCTTTAAGGAATAGTTATGAGGGTTATAAGATATAGTGATGAGATGATTAATGAATTTAAAGGCAGCGGGTACTGGAGCAGCGAAACATTCTATGATTTCTGGGGAAGAAACGCCAAAATAATACCTGATAAAACGGCGTTAGTTGATTCTTGCATCAGATTGAGTTGGAAAGAAGCCAAAGATATTATTGATAAAATAGCGGCAGATTTCATAAAGTCTGGTCTGAAAAAGTATGATAGAATCATAATTCAGACACCTAATACCGTATATGGATTTTTGGCGCGAATAGCATCAGAGCGTGCCGGTTTGATATCGCTTTCCGTTTATCCGTATTTAAGGCATAAAGAGCTCGATTTTATGCTTTTGAAAACCCATGCTAAAGCGATTGTGATTCCGGGTGTGTATCGTAATTTTGATTATCTTGAGATGTTTAAAGGGTTGGCTCTGAAATATAATTCGATTAAATTAGTTTATCTTTCCGGTCAAAGCTCATACGATAAAAATAACGCAGAAGGAATGAAAATTCGATCATTGATGGAAATAGCAGATTCAAATATCGAAGTAGATGCCAATGAATTGAAAAACAGACGTTTCAACCCTTTTTCCGATGTTGCTTTGCTTACTTCTACAAGCGGATCCACGGGAATTCCTAAAATAGTGGAGTGGAATATCGCTCCGCGATTGTGCACATCCAAGGCTCGAATTAAACTATGGAAGCTTACGAGCGATGATACAGTTATGGCAATTGCGCCTCATGCCGGAGGAGCGGGTGGAACGCTTACATATTTTGCTGCACCTGTTGTAGGCGCAAAGATAGTTCTTTTGGAAGAATTTTCATCCGAATCCGCTCTTAAACTCATTGAACAGGAGCGATGTACGGCAATCGGTGTTGTTCCAACTCATATTGTTCGTATGCTTGCTGCTGATATTGAGAAATACGATCTCTCGTCGCTCCGATTTATCAGGTCAGCCGGAGGCTATTTATCTCCCCAAATAGCCTCTGAGGCTGAAAAAAGAATGAGTGCGGTCATAACAAGTGATCTCGGAACTCAGGATGTAGGGTCGGTTTCAGGTTGCAGCGTTGATGACGCCTCTTATATAAGAAGAAGAACGGTCGGTAAACCGCTTCCCGGCAATGAAATCAAAATCTTAGATGAAAATGGTGAATCTATCCAGGAAGGAGTAGGCGAGTTGTGGTTCAGGGGACCTAATTCGCCTGCAGGATATTATAGAGATATTGAGTCAACGATGAAGGTTTTTGATTCCGCAGGGTGGGCGACAACCGGTGATCTTGTCAAGTTTGATAAAAACGGAAATTTGATGATTATGGGCAGAAGAAAGAATATGATAATCAGAGGCGGACAGAATATTTATCCTCCTGAAATTGAGGGATTATTGAATGAATCTCCTGATATTTCCGATATATCTGTTGTCGGAGTTGCGGATATTGAATACGGAGAGCGCGCGGTTGCATTTGTTGTGCCTGCACAAGATTCGGTAATCTCACTGGGCAAAATCAGAGAATTTCTGATTGCCAAAAAGTTGGCAAAATATAAGATCCCGGAATATCTTATAGTTGTTGAGCAGTTTCCTACGGTTGGTGATTCCGGAAAAATAGATAAAAATGCTTTAAAAAAGATGGCTGAAGCCAGAATAAACGAAAAATCGGATGAAAGTCAGATTGTTAAAAAAACAGAGCGGTTTATTGAAAAATCCTGCACCCCGGAAACAGGATTTAATCGACAGGGAAAAAGCTTCTTGAAACATCTGAAGCTTACAAAATTTTATTCTGAGAAGATTTATAAATATGAGACAGGAATATCTGCAGATGATACGATCATTGTCGCATCTTTAATGCACGACATAGAGAGAGCCTTTATAGAAGATAAAGATGCTTACGAAAAGATGTATAGTAAGCAAAGAGACGGTTTCAGAAATAAAGAGTTTTTGGATTACCATCAGAAACGAAGCTCAGAAATTGCTTCACAATTTCTACTGAAAAACGGAATGGACAAGCCGTTTGTGAAAAAGGTTTGTAAAATGATAAGAAATCATGAAACCGGAGGAGATTTTGAGACTAACATATTAAAAGATGCAGACAGTCTTGCATTTTTTGAAACCTACATGGATTATTTTGTAAATGTTCAGGTAAAACGAACATCGAAGGAGGTGGTAAAAAGCAAGCTTGATTGGACGTATAACAGAATAACTTCTGATTATGCAAAGAGGCTTGCATCAAAAATTTTATACAATTATAAACATATTTGGCAACCGGCTAATCGCTGAAACCGTTGCGAAAACATTTGTATACTTTCTTGAACTTTCATAGCTACATAATACTGATTGATTATGTTATATACGATATTTATTCGGTATAAGGCAGTATCGTAAGAGACCGGATGTTTAGTCATTGCAAAAACGATTTGTTGCATTATAATCTGAACATGAATGAGAATATCTTGCGCTATGGTTTCATTCCCAATGAAACGGATTAGTATTGAGGATGCAAAGGATGGTATGAAGCTTGCAAAAGCCGTGGAAAACGCTTCGGGAATGACGCTATATGGGGAAGGAATGCAGCTGACTGCATCTGCTATCGCAAAACTTCGTTCGCTTGGCATCAGGTCGATCTATATTGAGGGAAAGGCAAACCCGAGGCTGAACAAAGAGGACTATCTGGAATTTGTTGATAATGCTTTCTCCAGAATAATTGA
>JALWSW010000154.1 GCA_027080125.1 Campylobacterales bacterium
ATTCGCCGGCAACATTTACGAACGCCAACTGCTCTATATATCGCCCGTATTCTTTAAAAGTCTCATTCGAAGATTTAATACTAACATCAACTATTTTCCTGGTCGGGATTTCAAGATCGCTTTTCAGCGACCGGATAAGTTTTATCACATCCAACACCGCCTCCATTTTGCTATGATTATCTTCATAGTTCTTAAGAATTCCACTGTCCGGTTTCGGAAACTCGGTTTTAAGCAAAGAAGACGGACGCTGTTTTTCGAAATTCCAAAGCTCCTCAGTAATAAACGGCATAAACGGATGCAAAATTTTCAGGGCAACCTCGACAACAGAGGAAAGGGTAACGGCTGTTTGGTCAGGATATAGCTTTATTTCGGTTTTGGCTATCTCAAGATAGACATCACAAAATTTATGCCAAAAAAAGCGATATATAGCGTTTGCCGCCTCGTGAAAATCGTAATTATCCAGATGATAGCGAACCGCTTTTACGGTTCTGTTGGTCTCAGTGATAATCCAATCGATTGCTATTGTCCTGTTTTCACTCCGGTTGGCTTTTGACGGCTCTTTTTGATTTAAGAGAAGTCTTGTTAATCTGAAGGCATTCCAAATCTTATTGGCAAAGCGCCTGAATCCTTCGATTCTTTCTTCAGAAAGCAGAATATCTCTGCCCTGAATGGAAAGAGCCGCAAGAGTAAAACGTACCGAATCAGCCCCGTATTTGGATATGATGACAAGAGGATCAATTACATTGCCTTTGGATTTGCTCATTTTTTGATTATATTTGTCTCTGACAAGAGCGTGAATATAGATATCCTTAAACGGAACCTCATCCATAAAGGTCAGTCCCATCATCATCATCCTTGCCACCCAAAAAAAGATTATATCAAAGCCAGTGACAATCGCCGAATTGGGATAAAACCGTTTAAGCAACTTCTTGTTCTTGGGCCAACCCAGTGTTGAAAACGGCCAAAGCGCGGAGGAAAACCACGTATCAAGCACATCTTCGTCCTGATGCATACTGCCGCCGCAGGAAGGACAGCGCTCCGGAGGATCAACCGAAGCTATGGTATTACTGCAATTATCACAATAATATACAGGAATTCTATGCCCCCACCAGATCTGACGCGATATGCACCAGTCCTGAATATTATCCATCCATTCATAAAATGTCTTTCTCCATGCATCAGGAATAAAACGCGCCTTGCCCTCTGTTACGGCTTGTTTGGCTCTTTTTGCCATCTGCCTTGTTTTAACAAACCACTGTTTGCTTATCTTAGGCTCAATCTCGGTTGAGCATCTATAGCAGTGACCCACGCTGTGTTTATACGATTCCTCTTTAACAAGCAAACCGTCCTCTTTGAGCCGTTTGACAACCGACTTTCTGCATTCGTATCGATCAAGTCCTTCAAATCCGGGCGCATTTTCATTCATTTTTCCCTCATTGCTAAAAACAGAAATCGACGGAAGCCCGAATCGTTTTCCTACCTCAAAATCGTTTGGATCATGTGCGGGAGTGATCTTGAGCGCGCCGGTGCCGAATTCAGAATCGACATAATCATCTGCTATTACAGAAATCTCTCGGTTCACCAGAGGAACCAAAACCGTCTTTCCAACAAGTTCTTTGTATCTTTCATCGTTCGGATTAACCGCAACCGCAGTATCACCGAACAGCGTTTCAGGTCTTGTTGTTGCAACAACTATCCCTTTTGAGCTATCCTCTTTCAGGCAATATTTGATATACCACAAAAAACCCGGTTTATCGATATGATTGACCTCAAGATCCGAAAGCGCGGTCAGGCATCTCGGGCACCAATTTATCATTCGATTGCCTTTGTAGATGAGTCCCTTCTTATACAAAGAAACAAAGACGGTTCTGACCGCAAAACTCATTTCCTCATCCATCGTAAAGCGCTGATGCTTCCATGAAAGAGATGAGCCCAAATGCTTTATTTGTTCAACTATTCTATTGCCATACTCAGCCCGCCATTTCCATACCTCATCGATAAACTTCTCTCTGCCAAGATCAAACCTGCTTATCCCTTTTTTGGCTAACGCCTTTTCAACAACATTCTGCGTTGCAATGCCTGCATGATCGGTTCCTGGAACCCAGAGAACATCATATCCGCTCATACGTTTATATCTTGCTATTACATCTTGCAAAGTTTGATTTAACGCATGACCTATATGAAGCACGCCGGTCACATTAGGAGGAGGCAGCACCATACAAAACGGCTCTCCGGCTCCGGTTGGTTCAAACAGATTGCTCTCTTCCCAAAATTTATACCATTTTGCCTCAAAATCCAAAGGATTATACGGTTTGTCCAATTCGCTCACATTCCACTCCCAAATTGCAAAATTCTTCAAAATTTTTAGATTTGCAGCTTTTTTAATTTCTATGACATTTTAGCAAAAATATTACAAATATAAAGCACAAAACTGTAATAGTATGCTAAAAATACGAACAGGATATAGACTTCAAAGCTATTTTAACAATATTGAAACTATTATATTTATTTATTCAACTGAGCCGTTTTAAGATTTTCAAGAACCGAATCCAGACTTCTTTGAAGCATCGGAACCGTCTCATATTTTGGCAATTCTTCCGGCTCAATCCAGCACATCTGCTCGTGTTCCCAATCAAGAGCTATGTTGTCGCTATTTACTATAAATAAAAACGGATGGACTATCCATGTAATGCCGTAGCTTTTGTCGGTGTAGCTAAACGGCGTTCCCTCTATTACCCGTTCTATCTGATTTTTTGAAATTGATGCTTCTTCTTCTAATTCCATAAGTGCAATTTTTTCAGCCTCAATCGGTCTATCGTAGTATCCTGCCACCGTGCACCATTTTCCTTTGTATGTTTTGACCTTGTTGCCTCTTTTTGCCAAAAAAATTTTATGATTATACATTATAAAGCAGGTTACTATCGGAGCGATTTCAGCTTTACTGTAATCTACTCTGCCATCTTTAAAGCAGAGGTATTTCTTCGAAAGCTCTCTTACAAGCTCTATGCCGAATTTCGTTTCAGATTGACTTGATTTTGAGTTTTTCCGCAAACTGCTCCTCCTTTATACCAAATTTTATCCCTATTCTGGTTAAGCTGAAATCATATTTTACCGGATCATCCGGTGAGATTTTAGCAAAATAATCGGTTATCTCAAGCGCTGTTTTAAGATTGGCGCTTTTGCTGCTTGTAATTTTTAACGATTTACAGATATTGTGCATATGAATATCTAATGGAACTATAAGCTTTGATGAGGGCAGATCGCCCCATAATCCCAAATCTATTTCGTCTTTCCTTATCATCCACCGTAGAAACATATTGATTCTTTTGCATGCGCTGCCTTTCTTCGGGTCAGGCAACAGGGTGCTATTTCCATGAAAAAACCGGTTGATTGTTTCAACCGTTTTGATTTGAGCGGCAAGATAATTTTTGTCCGTCTTTTTATAATTTGAAATAAACAGATTATGAATCGAGCCGTATCTGTCAAGGACATCTCTTATGCCCAGAATAAATCTTATAAGATCCTCTTCGGTTGTAAAACGATGTTTAAAACCGCTGAAGCGACTTCTCAAAGATTCTTCGGTGCAGTTTTTTACAGTTTTATACGGAGGACTCAGCCGTTTTAATACATAGTTGCAGGATTTGATAATCTGAGCTACTCTACCGTAGGCAAGTGAGGACGCTATAAAAGCAGCGATTTCCTTATCAGGCGGATTATTGTATCTGTAAACAACGGTAATCGGATCAGGATAGGCAAATTCTCTTTTGTTAAACCGCTCATACAGCGATTCAAGCAACTCTTTCTGTCTTCTCATCTAATTTAAAACCCCCGGCGCAACCGGGGGTTTTCTTTGTATCGTTTTTTATAACTCTGCTTTCCAGAATCCGTGAAGATTGCAATACTCTCTTGCTGTGACAGAGTTAGCAGTGATTTCAAAGAATGCCTCCGGTTCATCACCGGGGTTGAGAAATTTTTTATATGACCGGCCGTCTGCGATAAGTTCAATCCATTCAATATAATGTTCTTGAGTCATCGGATGAGCTACCGATCCTACCTTTACATTATAGCCTTTGTCCTTTTTTTCAATCACCGGAACATGTTTTTCTTTTGCCGCATCTGTTGTGTTTTCCGTTAATAACTCCATCGGTTTTCCGCAGCATACCAATACGCCTGATGCACCGTGAACAACCTCAACTATGTTTCCGCATACGGAGCATCTGTAAACCTCAAGTCTTTTTGCCATAACTACCTCCTAATCGTTTTTATGTTTTGAAAGATACTCGGCAACACCTTCAGGTGTCGGATTCATCCCTTCTTTACCGCTTTCAAAGTTTGCCGGACACACCTCGCCATGTTTTTCATGGAATTGAAGCGCATCAATCATTCTTATAGCTTCATTGATGTTTCTTCCAAGCGGAAGATCGTTGACCACCTGATGTCTCACTATGCCCTCTTTATCAATCAGAAAAAGACCACGCAGCGCAACCGAATTGTCAAAGAGCACATCGTATGCTCTGGAAATTTCCTTTGAAATATCAGCAACTATGGGATATTGAATATTCCCGATGCCTCCGTTTTCTACCGG
>JALWSW010000155.1 GCA_027080125.1 Campylobacterales bacterium
AGCCGAATTTATATACCCTAAAAAGGTGCAGCTTGTTGGGTACAACCCTACTGTAAAAGGAAATCCGCGTCAGATAGAAAAAGTGGTGGATGTGCTGTTAAAATCGGGAAAACCGCTTCTTTATGTGGGAGGCGGCGCAATCAGCTCTGATGCATCCAAGCAGATAACAAAACTGGCAAATCGTCTTCAGATACCTGTGTTTGTAACACTTATGGGACAAGGCGCATTTGACCCGGAAAGCGAGCTATTTTTGGGAATGGCTGGAATGCATGGCACGTATAGCTCTAATATGGCTATTCAGAATTGTGATTTTCTCTTTTCACTCGGGGCGCGTTTTGATGATAGGATTACAGGTAAACTCGATGAATTTGCTCCCTTGGCAAAAATTGCTCATATAGATGTTGATCCTGTTTCCGTAGGAAAAAACGTTCCTACAGAATATCCGCTTGTCGGTGATCTTGGTACTGTATTGGATCAGCTTCTTGAAAACGTAGAGAAAAAAGCCAAACCGGTTGATTTTTACAAAACCAAACATAAAGAGTGGCTGAAAATGATAGAAAAATGGAAACAGGAGCATCGTCTGGATTATCAAAGATCCACTGATGTTATAAAACCTCAGCAGGCAATAGACTGCTTGTCCGATCTTCTGGCAGGTAAAGATCCTATTGTTGCTGTAGGGGTAGGTCAGCATCAGATGTGGTCTTCTCAATTTATGAAACTTTCAAAACCGCGCAGTTTTCTTACCTCAGGCGGTTTGGGAACTATGGGTTACGGGCTTCCTGCCGCTATTGGTGCACAGGTTGCATACAGAGACAGGATTGTTGTTGATATAGACGGCGACGGAAGTTTTCAGATGAATATTCAGGAGCTTGCGACAATCGTTCAGGAAAATCTGAAGCTCAAAATGATGATAATAAACAATGAGTATCTCGGGATGGTGCGGCAATGGCAAAATCTGTTCTTTAACAATCGTTATGCTCATACCGATATGACATTTCAGCCAGATTTTGTAAAGGTTGCCCAGGCTTACGGAATTAAAGCCGGCAGGGTTTCCTCTCCTGATGAGCTTGAGGGTGCGGTAAAAACCATGATAGAGTATGATGGGGCATATCTGCTTGATGTTGTTGTTGACAGACTTGAAAATGTATATCCAATGGTGCCTGCCGGAGCGCCTCTTGACCGGATGATATTGGTTTAGCGGGAGGTTGATATGAGAATAAGATTATCTGTGCTGGTAAATAACGAGTTTGGCGTTCTTGCGCGTGTTGCAAATCTTTTTGCCGCAAGGGGATACAATATCGCAAGTCTTAATGTAGCGCCGACTCAGGATGAGGGTATAAGCAGGATGACCATTGTGGTTGAGGGCGAAAAAGAGATAGTAGAGCAGATTGAAAAGCAGCTTAACAGAATGGTGAATTGTTTAAAGGTGATAAATCTGAATGACCAGCCTTCTGTTGAAAGAGAACTGGCATTGATTAAGATGCACACAAATGATGCGAGCAGAGCTGAAGTTCTGAGAATAACCGACATTTTCAGAGGCAGCATTGTTGACTTATCTGCTGATAGTTATACCATAGCCATATCAGGAGATGCGGGCAAGATAAACGCTATTATATCTTTACTAAAGCCGCTTGGCATCAAAGAGATTGCCCGCACCGGCATTGTTGCATTGACAAGAGAACTGAAAACAAACTAATTCTGGAGGCATAGTTTATGAAATTGTATTATGACAAGGACGCAGATCTTGATCTGATTCGTTCAAAGAAGGTTGCGGTAATAGGATACGGTTCGCAAGGTTTTGCGCATTCAAATAACCTTAAAGAGAGCGGTGTTGATGTTGTCGTCGGACTTAGAGAGGGAAGTAAATCCTGGGCAAAAGCAGAATCAGCAGGCATTAAAGTTATGAAAACCGAAGATGCTGCCAAGTGGGCAGATGTGATTATGATTTTAACCCCTGATGAGCAGCAGGGGGAACTGTTTAAAAATTCGATTGAACCGTATCTGAATTCTGGAGACACAATAGCATTTGCGCATGGATTTTCGATTCATTTTGGTCAGATTATTCCTGATGAATCGATAAATATAATGATGATTGCTCCCAAAGGACCAGGGCATCTGGTTAGATATGAATATACTCAAGGTGAAGGCGTGCCTATGTTGATAGCAGTTGCAGCCGATCCTTCAGGAAACACAAAAAATCTTGCGCTCTCATACGCTTCGGCAATCGGAGGTGGCAGAGCAGGAATTATTGAGACAACATTCAAAGATGAGACCGAAACCGACCTGTTTGGCGAGCAGGCGGTATTGTGCGGAGGAATAACGGCTCTGGTAAAAGCTGGATTTGAAACATTAACTGAAGCAGGATATCCTCCCGAGATGGCTTATTTTGAGTGTTTTCATGAATTGAAGTTGATTGTCGATCTTATGTATGAGGGCGGAATAAGCGATATGAGGTATTCGATTTCAAATACCGCAAAATACGGAGATGTGACAAGGGGTCCAAGGATCGTAGGAGAAGAGGCTAAAGCGAGCATGAAGCAGATATTAAAAGAGATTCAGAGCGGAAGTTTTGCAAGAGAATGGATGCTTGAGAACAAAACCGGAAAGATTATGCTTAAATCTCTTATAAAAAAAGACGCCGAGCATCCGATTGAGCAGGTTGGCAGGCAGTTGAGGGCTATGATGCCGTGGCTCAAAAAAGACAAAAAGGTGGATGAAAGCAAAAATTAGCAGGACTATTTCAGATTTTGATGAACCTGATAAACGAACGGTTACAAATTTATAACCGTTCGTTTATGGAATACCTTTAAAAAAGGTGTATATTAGAATTAAAGTTTTTAGATATAGAGGTTAAAATATGTTTTGGCAAATTTTGGGTAAGGCGCAAATGGGCAAATATCTATGAGAAAAAAAACAATGTATCTGTTTCCGAATCTGTTCACCGCAGCCAATCTGCTTGCCGGTTTTTATTCGATTGTATTTTCGGTGAGGGGAAATTTTTTTGAGGCTGCCATAGCTATTGCTCTGGCGGTTGTATTTGATAATCTTGACGGCAAGATTGCCCGTATGACCGGTGCAACCAGCAGATTCGGCTTTGAATACGATTCGCTTTCCGATTTGGTTTCATTCGGTGCCGCTCCAGCGATACTTTTTTACGGATATTTTTATTCTTTTACTGGTGATATAGGAATGGTGGTCTCAGCTATTTATCTTTTGGCAGGGTCATTAAGATTGGCTAAATTTAACGTGACAAATCAGAGTGACCGCTATTTCGGATTGCCGATACCGGCAGGCGCCCTGGTTGTTGTTTCTATGATACTGCTTGCCGGCAGGCTTGATTTGTCAAGCTACAAAATTACTGCTCTTATGTTGCTTTTTATTACCTCATATCTGATGATATCAAATATAAGATATGAGAGTTTTAAACATATAACTATGACCAAAAGACTTTCTATCTATCTTTTTGCAATAACAACGATTGTTATAATAGTTGTGATGATGAGACCCAGAATCGCAATTCCTGTAATAACATTTGTTTATCTGTTTTCAGGACCTGTTGTGTTTGTGAGCAGATTGGCAAGGCGAAAAATGAGAAATTACAGGGCAACCAAAGAGGAGGGTGAAAATGCTTGAGTCGGTAAAGATATTTGACACAACTTTGAGAGACGGGGAACAATCACCCGGTGCAAGTCTGAATACGGGCGAAAAGCTCAGATTGGCAAAGCAGCTTGCAAATCTTAAGGTCGATATCATAGAAGCCGGTTTTGCCGCAAGCAGTCCGGGCGATTTTGATGCTGTAAACAGGGTGGCAAAAGAGATAGAAGGTCCGGTAATTGCATCGCTTGCAAGGGCAAACGAGAACGATATCAAAGCTGCCGCAAAAGCAATTGAGCCGGCAAAAAAGAAAAGAATACATACCTTTATAGCAACAAGCCCGGTTCATGTTCAGAAAAAATTACGCATGAGTTATGATGAGGTATTAAAAAAAGCCGTGGAATCGGTCAAGTTAGCCAAAAGCTATACTGAAGATGTTGAATTTTCACCGGAGGATGCAACCAGAACCGAAAAGGAATATCTTGTTGATATAGTCTCAGCCGTCATTGAGGCAGGAGCAACAACCGTTAATATTCCTGATACCGTTGGATATACAACCCCTCAGGAGTTTTTCGAGCTTATAAGCTATCTTAGGGAAAATGTGAAAAATATTGATAATGCCATAATAAGTGTTCATTGTCATAATGATCTTGGAATGGCTACGGCAAACTCTCTTTCTGCGGTTCTGGCTGGTGCAAGACAGGTAGAATGCACGCTGAACGGTCTTGGTGAAAGAGCAGGCAATGCTGCGCTTGAGGAGATAGTGATGGCTTTGAAAACCAGGCACGATTTTTATCATATCGATACCGGAGTTGATGCAAAGCAGATCTACAGATCCAGCAGACTGGCAAGCCAGCTGACAGGAATACTGATTCAGAGAAATAAAGCGATTGTTGGGAAAAACGCTTTTGCTCATGAGGCGGGCATTCATCAGGATGGCGTAATAAAAGAGCGAACCACCTATGAGATTATGAAATC
>JALWSW010000156.1 GCA_027080125.1 Campylobacterales bacterium
CACCGACCCTTTAGCAGCATAAAACTTATTACAGGAATATTATCATACCATTTCAGCGTACTTCCGCACCTTGCACAATGGGATGGCGGGGTAACTATTGACTTATGTCTGGGAACCCTGTATATGAGAACATTTAAAAAACTGCCTATAACCAGTCCGAAAATAAAGATAAGCAGAGCATCAGCTATCATTTTCTTCGCTCTTTTTCCTGCTTGTCAATTTCGCTATGACTATGCTTATCAGATACAGAGCAATAAGTGGGATTGCCATCAGAAATTGCGAGAAAATATCCGGGGGAGTCAGAATCGCCGCTATAACAAAGATTATAAGAACCGCATACGCAAAATTTTTTATCATGAATTTGTGATCTATTATTCCGAAAACAGAGAGGAAAAATGTTGCAACCGGAAGTTCAAACACCAGTCCGAATCCCATTATCAGTTTTATGACAAGCGACAGATATGCCTTCACAGACGGAAGTGCGGTTAGAGAAGAGCCACCGTAGCTGATAAGAAACTTAAATGCAACAGGAAAGACCGCAAAATACGCAAATGCGGCACCTACCGCAAACAATAAAGATGAGGAAAGCACAAAAGGAATTAAAAATCGTTTTTCAGATTTTTTTAATCCGGGAGCAATAAATGCCCACATCTGATAAAAATTGAAAGGGCTGACGAAAATAAGTGCGGCAACCAGAGCTACTTCAATTCTGACCCAAAATGCTTCTGTCAGTCCGGTAAAGATTATATGGCTTTTATCCGGCAAAACATTCTGAAGAGGTGCTATCACAAATCCGAGCAGTTGTAGTGAAAAATGATAACAGATTGCCGCGGCGATAAATGTTGCGGTCATTGCATAAATTATTCTTTTTCTTAGTTCGCTGAGATGTTCAATAAATGTGAGTTCTTTTTCTTCCTCTTTCATGTTTGTTGTCTTGAGGATTGTTGTTTTTTAGGATTTTCTTTACCGTTGTTTTTATTCTTCGATTCTTCAATATCATCAATATCGTCAAAATCTTCTATTTCTCCGAAATAATCGGACAGCGATTCTTTCTGGTCGTTTATGACATCTTTTGTATCATCAGCAGCCTCGTTGATTGAGGCAGTGACCTCTGCTGCCGTCTTTTTTATGTATTTATAGGTTTTTGCGACAGTTCTTATTACTGCCGGAAGTCTTTTGGGTCCTATGACCACCAGAGCCACCAAAAGTATAATAAGCAGCTCTCCGGTGCCTATAGTAGGAAACACCTGGCTATTCTCCGTCTGATCTTATTGCTTCTGTTACAATTTGCAACTGTCAATATTTCCTGATCGGTCATTCTCTTGCCTCTTCAGTCCTTCAATCTGTTTATAATAGCACTCTTGTTCCCTCAGCAGCTTATCGGTTCTCATCTGTAACAGATTACATACAAACCTTTGAAAATCAAGAGGCGGCAAAGGCTGTGTATATTCGTTTACTGAAAAGCTGTTCGTAGCAATATTAGATTAATTTTGAGATAGATCTAACAATAAATTCGAACTGTTGACAAATAGATAATTATTTGTAAAATACAAATTTAGTATTGGGTGGCTATAAAATAATTAAAAGGAGGTGTTTGTCTATCTTAAGAAAGGCTGGGGGGCTATTTTTTTACAACTTTTAAATCAAGAATTTTTCTAAACTAAAAGGAGGATTTATGTCTGAAAAGGCAACTTATGCTAATCCAGGACCGTTGGGGTTAGCCGGATTTGCGTTAACAACTTTTGTACTTAGTGTTGCTAATGCCGGTATTGTTCCGGCTGGGCTCCACGCGATGGTGCCTCTGGCTCTATTTTACGGCGGCTTGGCACAGCTGATTGCCGGTATTCTTGAGATGAAAACAGGTAATACATTTGGTCTTGTTGCATTCTGTTCATATGGAGCTTTCTGGATTGCATTGGCAACGCTTGTAATTTTGGGAGTTTATATAAAAGTGATACCAGGACCAGATTTTGGTGCGGCACTCGGACTCACGCTTTTAGCCTGGACAATTTTTACTGCGATTGCAACGATAGTGGCAGTTAAGCACGGGCCATATCTCGGAACACTTTTTGTTTCACTTTTAATAACTTTCATACTTTTGGTGATCGGTCATTATTCCGGAGCAGTGATTATTACGCGCATAGGAGGCTGGCTGGGAATCTTTGTTGCAGCAGTTGCATGGTATATGGTGTGGCAGGGACTTGAAGCACAACTTAAGGCTGCAAAATAATATAAATCGATTAAAGGTCGCTTTATAGTGATCCAAACAAAAAAAGACGGATTTGTTCCGTCTTTTTTTGTTTGGTTATATTGACACGGGGGGAAATTTTTGTATTTTATATGTATCTTGTTAATATCTTATAAAATAGGAGCAACAGATGAAGATGTCAGAAAAGGTTAAGATGTTGAGAAAGCGTAAAGGCATGACCTTGAAAATACTTGCTAAGAAAGTCGGTTGCACTGATGCTTATTTATCTCAAATAGAGACCGGAAAAGCAGTTCCGTCAATAACAATCCTGCAGAAGCTTGCAAATGCCCTTGAAACAAACGTTCGGTCAATTTTAAGCGATGCAAAAGATACTGAACCGGTCGTAATGAAGAAGGGTGAAAGAGTCAGGATTCTCTATCCTGAAAGCAATGTTTCCGCTGAACTTTTGGTAAAAAGAATTACCGAAAAACAGATGGAACCACTGTTTAAGGTGATACCTGCTCATTCTGAAACTCATGGAGTTCACAGACATGAAGGTGAAGAATTCGGCTATGTATTGAGAGGAGAATTGGTGCTTAAATTGGGCGAGGAAAGTTATGTAGTAAAAGAAGGAGACAGCTTTTATTTTCGCTCAGTTGTACCGCATAGCTATAAAAACAGACAGGATATCGACTGTGAAACAATCTGGGTAGTTGCGCCACCGGTTCTTTAATGAAAACGAGCCCGGCAGTTTTATTTGTCGGGCTGTTTGAACCCATATTTTGCCAGTTTGTATCGCAGGGTTCTTTCGCTTATTTTTAGTTTTTTAGCGGCTCTGGTTTGAACGCCACCGGCTTCCTTAAGAGCTTTTTTGATAAGCTTTTTTTCTATTGCCGCAACTGTTGCCTCAAGTCCGTCTTCGACCAGCTCATCAGGTTGGTTTTTGAGCTCAGATGGAAGCAAGGATACATCAATTAGCGCGGAATGTGAAAGTATTACTGCGCGCTCAACATAATTTTTAAGCTCCCTTATGTTGCCCGGATAGTTATAGCTTGCAAGTATCTGAAGCGCTTCGCTGGTAAAACCTTTGATATTTTTATTGTATCGATTTGCAAACTCTTTGCAAAACTCTTCTGCTAAAATCGGAATATCCTCCTTTCTTTCTCTCAATGGTGGAATATCTATTTTTATTACCGAGAGTCGATAATATAGATCGCTTCGAAATTCACCCGATTTAATCTTTTCATCTAAATTCTGGTTTGTTGCAACAATGATTCTTGCATCTATGGGATGCTCCATTGAAGCTCCAATAGGCATAACCATATTCTCCTGAAGCACTCTCAACAGTTTTGATTGGAGATTGTAAGGCATATCGCCTATCTCATCAAGAAAAATCGTTCCACCGGACGCAAGGTCAAATTTTCCTATTCTTTTATTTTCAGCACCGGTAAATGCCCCTTTTTCATATCCGAAAAGCTCGCTTTCCAATAGTTCCGGCGGGATCGCAGCCGCATTTATTTTGATCAGGTTGCCCTTTCTTCCGCTTGAATTGTGCAAAGCATCTACAATAAGCTCTTTCCCTGTTCCGCTTTCTCCGGTAATCATTACCGGAGCGTCGGTTGCCGCAACCCTTTTTACCACAGAAAGTAGTTCTTTTATAGCATCGCTTTGACCTATTATTTTATGTTTAATCGATGAAAGCTGTTCTTTCAGCTGGATATTCTCGACAGCTATCGTTCGTTTTTCTGAAGCCTTTTTGATTAATACGGAAAGATGCTCAAAATCGATCGGTTTTGTTATGAAATCATAAGCACCTTTTTTCATCGCATCAACGGCAATATCGATATTGCCGTATGCGGTTACGACAATTGCCTCTATTAAAGGATTCTTTTTTTTGACAGCCTCTATCAGTTCAACCCCGCTCATCTCAGGCATTCTGAAATCGGTTATAACAACTGCAGGCATAAACTGATCTATAATATTCAATGCTTCTGTACCGTTTGCAGCGGTTCTGACCGTATAATTTTCCATTTTAAGCAGTTTAGCCAACGTTTCTCTCTGCATCTTTTCATCATCTACAATTAAAATTTTACCTTCAGTCATTGCGCTATCCTTATGGTTACGGTTGTTCCTTTGCCCGGCTTGGAGTCTATATGTATTGTTCCGCCCAATATATAAACGATTTTTGAGACGGTAGGAAGCCCGAGTCCGGTTCCGTTCTGTTTTGTGGTAAAATATGGGTCAAGCGCGTGAGAAAGCGTATTCTCATCCAT
>JALWSW010000157.1 GCA_027080125.1 Campylobacterales bacterium
TCCCGTATCTGTCTGAGATTATCTGAACCTCAATATGCCTTGGATGCTCGATAAATTTTTCTATATAAAGATCCGGTTTCCCGAATGACGCCATCGATTCGTTAGCAGCAGCATCAAAGATTTTTTCAATCTCAGATTCGCAGCTAACTATTCTCATGCCACGTCCGCCTCCGCCAAAAGCGGATTTGAGCATAATCGGATAGCCTACTTGAGCGGCTACTCTTTTGGCTTCCTCTATATTTTCTATAATTTTTCCACTTCCGGGTATAACAGGAATTCCTGCTTCTTTGGCTATTTTTATCATAAATGCTTTGTTTGCGGCATTTTTCATAATTTTTGGCGATGGTCCGATAAAAATCATACCGAGTTCGGAGACAATCTTCGCAAAAGAGCTGTTTTCAGCAAGAAATCCGTAACCTGGATGTATTGCATCGACTGACCGGTTAATCGCAACCTCGGCAATAGCCGGCATATTAAGATAACTTTTTTTAGCCTCAGCAGGCCCGATGCAGACTACCTCATCGGCAAGCATCGCAGGGATGCTGCTTTTATCTGTTTCTGAGACAACAAGAACGGTTTTTATATTGTTTTCCTTGCAGCTTCTTATGATTCTTAGTGCAATCTCGCCTCTGTTGGCGATCAGAATCTTTTTTATTTTTCTTTTCACAGCGGTTCGACAAGAAACAGCACGGTTCCGTATTCAACCTTTTGGGCGTTCTCTATGTTAATTTTTCGTATCATACATGGAAATTCTGCCTCTATTTCATTCATAATTTTCATTGCTTCTATTATGCAGAGAGTGTCTCCCTTGTTTACTGTTTTCCCAACTTCAACAAACGGTTTGGCTCCAGGAGACGGAGCACGGTAAAATGTGCCTACCATAGGTGATTTTATTGCTTTAAGATTTGACTCTGTCTCATTGTGACTGCTTTCTGATTTTGCAGAATCGTCTGATTTTTTTCCGGTTGCGTCTGGTTTAGGAGGTATCTCCTCGGTTGTCGTATATTTCAGTGTTAGTTTGAACTCCTCATCCGCATAAGAAAGCTCAGTTATATTTGATTGCTCAAACAGCTTAATCAACTTCTTTACGTTTGATATATTCATAGGCTTCTCCTTTTTTTTGACTGTGGTTTATGTTGCGTACCAACCGCAGTTTGTAAAACTATAAATCATTATAAAGCAATGGTCAAGTATGCGAATTGCCTTACCAAAATCGGTTCAAAGCGAAATATCGATTTTTCATATGAATCATTGACAATCCCAAAGGAGTGGAATTTCAAAGAATGTTGAAATAATTATCAGGCATGATATAGTAAAATTCATGAGAAATGTTGTCGTTATACTTGCATTAATTTTTTTGTCTTTCGGTTGTGTAGCGCCTCAGCAGAGGGTAAATCAACCGGAAAAAACAGATATAAACGCCGAGAAGGCAAAGCTGTACAGGCAGATGGCTTCCAATATTATTATAAATAGAGATTACAAGAATATTCCCAAAGCGCTAAAATATCTTGATAAGTCCGAGGCTCTTATGCCAGAGAACCCCCAAACCGCTTATCTGAAAGGCATAACCTATATGATGGAAGGCAAGTTTGGCAAGTCTTTCAAATGGCTTCAAAAATCTATAAGCATCAATAATAAACTGAGCTATGTCCATAATGCTATGGGTATCTGGTATGCGAAAGACGGTCAGTATGAGAAGGCAATTATACAGTTTAGTCTTGCCATAGCTCTTTCGAAATACAGCTATCCGGTCACAAGCTATTACAATAGGGCAATTGCCTTTGAGAATATAGGAAAATATCGTAAAGCGTTAAGAGATCTTAAGTCAGTTGTGAAGCTGGGAAGTTATAACCGGGAGGCTTTTTTTCATATGGCAAACGATTATTTTGTTCTTGGAATGTTTGAAAAATCGATTAAAGCTTTGGAAAATATAGAAGCCAGAAGCCATCTTAACGACTATGATCAGATGCTTTATGCAAAGAATCTTTTTTATCTTAAAAGATATAAAAAATCCGAATCCTATCTGAGAAAACTGTTAAACAGTGATAATAGAAATATAAAAAAACAGGCTCGCGTCTATCTGAGATTAATCAGGAAAAATGAATAGATTCAAAACGATAGGTCAAACAATAAGACAGCTTAGAAAAGAACGCAACATAAGCATAGAGCAGATAAGCAGTAAAACTAAAATTTCCGTGAAGGTTTTGAATATACTGGAAAACGGCGAAAGAGAGCGTTTTCTGGCTCCGGTTTTCATGGAAGGTTTTTTAAGAAATTATCTGTTGGCTATAGGAGAGGAGCCTGATGAACTGACAGGACAAATGAGAAGTCTTTTTCTTGAAGAGGAAAAGGAGAAAGAGGCAAAGATAAAAAAGAGGCTTGAGCAGAAAAAAGCTGTAAAGAAAAATCTGCTTCGTGCCGCATCGGCGCTTTTTTTGCTTGTCGCAGTGATTTACGCAGCAACATCTTTGAATACAAAAACCAAGCCCCCCGCGCGGGTTCTTTTGCAAACTCAACCTAAAACAATCGAATCTCCCAAGGAAGTAAATTCGGATATTACAAATATTGCCGAGTTAGCGCAAGAGAAAAAAAATGTAAAGAAACCGGATTATTTCACGCTTAAGATAATAACGAGACAAAAAAGCTGGTTTTTTTACAAAATAGATGACAATCAGGCAAAATCGGGGTTTATCGAAGCTGGTTCAACTGTTAATCTGAAGGCAAAAAACAATCTAATTGCAACATTTGGTAATTCATTTGATATGCATATATTTTTTGATGGAAAACAGGTTTTGATACCCAAGAGGGTTGTCCATCTTAAATGTAACAGCGGCGGTTGCACAATACTTTCGGCAAAGCAGTGGCAAAATATTATACTTAAAAAATGATGGCAAACAGGATTGTGGCTTTGCTGAGCGATTTTGGCTATTGCTCCGGATATGCAGCCCAGATGAAAGCGGTGATTTTGAAAGATGCGGAAAGAGACGTTCAATTTGTCGATATAAGTCATTCTCTTAAAAGTTTTCAGATTGATCAGGCTGCATTTATTCTCAAGCTGAACTATGGATGGTTTCCGAAAAACACCATTTTTATTGCCATAGTTGATCCTGGAGTCGGGACCGAAAGAGCCATTATAGCGGTGGAATCTTGTGATATGATTTTTATAGCTCCTGATAACGGCATATTGAGTGCAATATTGAAAGATGCTAAAAGGATAGTTTTGTTGAAAGGGGAAAGTGCAACATTTGCAGGAAGAGATATCTGCGCAAGAGCAGCCTCGCAAATAATAAACGGAAAAAGACTTGAGGAGATTGGGCAAAAGTACAAGCAGATGCCAAAAATAATCGAGCTTGAACCGACGCTTACAGATTCATCGATATCGGGAAAGATTTTTCATATAGATGATTTTGGAAACATAATCAGCAATATTAACAGCGATTATGTAAAACCGGGATGTATGGTAAAATGGGGCGATATAGATGTATCCAGGTGGGCAAAAAATTATAGTCAGGCAGAAATTGGCAAATTAGTCAATATTATTAATTCTTCAGGTTATCTTGAACTTGCTGCATTTAAAAATTCTGCAGAGGCATTGGCCGGCTTGAAAATTGGAGATGCCGTTAAAATAGCCAAGCCAAACAATAAATAGATGGACTCAATAAACAAATAGTTATAATTAATCATTTTTACACGATTTTATCACTTTGCTTTGTGCAGCGTCCTGTTCGTATTAACGACATTAATGCTGAAAAATTGAATCGGATAAAATTTTGTTTTTTTGCCTAATTTTTGACTAAAATGTAAAAAAGTAGTAAAAAACCTGAAATCGGGCTTATTTTTTTGTTTTTGTATATAATAGTTTTGATAGATTTGTATCAATTTATAAAAAAATATTCGGATATAAGGTTGATTATTTGCTACTAAAAAAATTTGACTTTTCCTTAATTTGATGTAATATACCGATCTACATACTTAAAAAAGTTTTGCCAAACCTTAGTGTTATAAGATTTGAGGCGTGCTGTGCTATATGAGGGGGGTTATATTTGTAGTCACAGCGGGTTGTTGACGGCAGTAACTGCCTTCGCTTGGTTGAAAAATGTAAATATTATTTGGGAGGAGCGATGAGATGGTTTAAAAAGGTTCATCATTATCTGCCTCCGGATTTTATTCTGGAAAGAAATGATGATCTTTGCATACGGTGCAAGGCGTGCGTAACGCAATGTTCCTTTGATGCTAATTTCTATGACCAAAAAAGGGATTTTATATATACGCTTCAGAAAAACTGTGTAGGCTGCAACCGTTGCGTTGCCTACTGTCCTACAGAAGCGATTGTTGTTAAGAATCGTCCGAATCCGTTCAGGGAACATCCGTATTGGGGATCATACTATATAAGCGGCATAAAGCGACGTGCATATTACGGTGGGGCTCCTGTAAAAAG
>JALWSW010000158.1 GCA_027080125.1 Campylobacterales bacterium
GCGCAGGCGCATGGTTTGCCGATCTTGGCTTTATAGCCACGCATTTTGCCGGCAAAGATGGTTTTAGGGTCGTTGGGGGAGGCGGACTTGGCGCATCCTCGGCAGTTGCGGTCCCGCTTATACCGTTTATAGAAAAGCAGGATGCCATAGCAGCGTGCGAGGCGGGCAAGCGATTGTTCGACAGGGTAGGAAACAGAAGCGATCATTTTCGGGCAAGATTAAGGTATGCAGTCAGCAGGTTAGGTAAGGAGCTTTTCAGAAAAAACTTTATTGAGGAATTTGAAAAGGTCAAAGCAGAATCGATTGAGTATCCTGAAGCCAGATTCAATGATTTTGAAAAGGTGAACCTGTTTTTTGATAAGAAGCAGCAATATAAAAGGTTCTCTACCAAAGAACCGGGTTATGTTGCCGTTGGATTTCATCCTGAATTGGGTCTTATCGATGCAAACAAACTGTTACAAATTGCAGATTTCTGCGAAAAGAACAATGCTGAATTTCGTCCTACCCAAACTCAGGGGTTTTATATCGCGCGCATAAGAGCAGAGGAAACCGAAGAAGCAGTTGAGACTTTTAAGGAATTTTACAATCCGGTTGCCTCAACCGTTCCGGTTTGCTGCGCAAGCGCTGCCACGTGCAAACTGGGTATTTGTCTTTCAAGGGAATTAGCCGGCCAGATAAGATCGGTGATGCTTGAGCATCGCAATAATGAAAAATTTCCCCAGATACATATTTCAGGCTGCTCTAACAACTGCGGACAGCACAGTATAGCCAAATTGGGATTTTCAGGCATGGCAAAAAGAGTAAACGGCAAGCTGGTTCCCTATTATGAGGTACTTATCAGGCAATCGGAAAACAGTCTCGCAAAATCGGTTGGTATATTGCCGGCGCGTAATGTCCCCCTTCTTTTGAGACAAGCAGACAGCCCGGAGGAGATACCCGATTTATTGGATAAGTTTCAGAGAGTGCCCGATTACAGAGATGACCCCTCCTTTTACAGGGACTGGGGATCAGATGAGGATTTCTCTCTTGCCGGAAGAGGACCTGGGGAATGCGGGGCAGGCGTATTGGAACTGATAGAGTTTGATTTGAAAGAAGCGTCTTCATATTTGCAAGCGGGAAAATTTTATGAATCGATTCTGGCTGCTGCCAGAGCGTTGCTTGTAATAAAAGGCATAGATACGACCGTTGACACGGAGATTTTTGAAGGATTCAAAAGGCATTTTATAGATACCGGTTATATCGAAAAAGACGCAACCGATATTATTAATGCTGCAACCCGCAGCAGATTATCAGGAGAGGATCTTTTGCCTTTCGGACAGAAGATAGCGGCGCTCATATCAAGAATTAAACTTTTAAGAGAAAGCCTTGACAAAAACTTAAACTTTAAGATTCCCCCTCTGACCGGCAAATCCGATACCGGCGTTAAGGAGGAATCTTGCAAAAGATTGGATCTATCCAGCGTAAAATGCCCTATAAATTTTGTTATGGCAAAGGTTGAGCTTGAAAAGATACCTATAGGTCAGACGCTTGAGGTTGTTCTTGATGATGGAGATCCTATAAGAAATGTGCCTGAATCATTTGCAAATCAGGGTCAGGAAATCGTAAAAATTGAGCACTTATCAGGCAAGTCGAATCTTATGATTGTCAAAAGGATTAAATAAAGTTGCTTTTACTGGAACAAAAAATAGACACTGCTTTGATAGTAGGCGGAGGAAAGATTGCGGCGCGAAAGCTGATTAAACTGCTTGAGGGCAGTGCAAATGTTACGCTGATAGCCCCTGAAATTTCGCCTGAAATACGAAATTTCTCCAAAGAAAAATCGCTTTCGATATGCCAGAGAAAATTTGAAGATAGTGATATAGGAAATCAGGATCTTGTGGTGGCTGCAACAAACTCTAAAACCCTCAATGTGCATATATCCGAGCTATGCAGAAGCAGGAAAATTAATGTGAATGTTGTCGATAATCACGATTTATCGACCGTTTATTTTCCCGCCGTCTTTAAAAAGGGTAAATTAAGTGTTGGGGTTTCCACCTTCGGTGCTGCGCCCGGTTTTGCCAAAGCGATGAAAGAAAAACTTGCCGATTTTGTTTCCGAAAACGATATAGCGCTTTTAGACAGATATGACGCCTCAGCTATAATCGATAGAAGTCTTACCAACAGAAAGAGCACTCATATTATATTAGTTGCGATAGCCTTGTAATGGTTTTTCCACACTAAAGCCGGAAGAGCCTAATTTTTTTAAATCTCTATAAAAAAGTTTTATGTACACAGCGAAGAGATAGAAAAGCAATCAGCAAGCGATTTTATCCGGAGATTGTTTTTTCAAATGTTCACCCTGTGAAATAGCTTTGCATCGCAGCATAGGAGATTCCGGAGGTGAATTTTTTGTCACACAGAGTAAAGATGCTACCCCAATGAATATCGCAATTCGTGTTATAGAAGTCTAATAAGATCCTCCTTAGTAAGCCCTGATTGCCGAAGAATATCAAGCAATGTACCTTTGGCCAGTTCCTTATGCATAGGGACAACCACCTTATAAGTTTTGTCTGGAGTAATTTTTTGCAAAGATAAATGACTTCCTTTTTGGCGGATTTGTACAAATCCTGCTTTTTTCAAAACGGATATAACTTTCTTTCCCGAGATACTCGGAAGTTTATACACAGGAAGTTGCTACAATACTCCATAAAGGCATAGAGCTTTCGGTAGGCAAATCATCCAAACCAAAACTTTCAATATAGAGTTCTATAGCTTCCTTTATATTGTTTTGTGCTTCTTCAACTGTTTTCCCCTGAGATGTAACATCAAGTTGAGGACAACGAGCAACAAAAAAATTATCTTCTTTTTGGATAGATACCACAAAATTTCTCATCTGTTGGCCTCCTTTTTTACATTTCTTATTCGATAATCTGCTTATTCATCAAGCAACATACAGCATAAATAGTTACATATGCCATGATAAAATAATACTGAATGTTCACCGAATGTCAAATAAACATTTAAACAAAAGATTTTTTAGAATTCATCGGGATCGCGTCTCAAGACATTTGACATAAGCCAAAAGTTATTAACCCAAATCAAAGAGGGAGCAGGTTTCGGCCGGCTCCCTCTTTTGTTGTTTTGCGCCACTTTTTGCCGCCATGCAGGCGACATTATTTCCCCCGGTCATTGCGAGCGAACGCACGTGAGCGAAGCAATCTCAGAGACTGCTTCGGCTAAAGCCTCGCAGTGACAAATGCGGATTGAGACATTTGCTTGACAAAAAAATAACTAACTATATAATTAATCCTAAGACTGAAATTAGCGCCCTGAGACGGGCTAAGGAGGATGCATATGTGTACGTATTTCAGATGAGCGGGCTGTTTCAGGGTTTTTTAGAAATTGCAAAACGGAAATCAAGGAGGTTTTGATGAACAAAATTGTTGAAAGGTTGAGAGAAAAGAACGGCAGCCAAAAAGGTTTCACCCTTATTGAACTTTTGGTTGTTATCGCAATTATAGCGATTCTGGCGGCAATCGCAATTCCGCAGTATGCAAAATATCGACAGAAGGCATTTAATTCGGCGGCATTAAGTGATTTGAAAAATGTCCAAACAGCAGCAGAGGCATATTTTGCCGACCATCAGGTTTATCCGTAGGAATAGGAGGAGGATATGAAGAGAAATATAATAAGCGTTTTAGCCGGAATTGCTATTCTCGGAGGGTTTTCGGCGTCTGCATTTGCCGCTACAAATAGCGCCACCGATTGCAATGGCGTTACTGATCTGGATATTAAAACATCTGCGCATGTTATATGTAAATATATATCTACCGACAGTGCTTATGGGGTGGCTTCGGCTCATACTAACGGCAGCAGGGAATATGGAACAGCTAGTACATTGGGAGTGATTAAATATACTAGTCATACCGCAGGAACCAGCAGCGTTGCTACTCCAGATGTTAGCGGCACATTTACAAGCAGTTGGACAAGTGTAGGCGATTAGGGGTCGCGTCTACGACATTTGACATAAACTAAAAGTTAATTAACCCAAATCAAAGAGGGAGCAGCTTGGTCTGTGTCCCTCTTTTTCTTTTCCGGCATTATAAAATCTGCGTTTAGAAATCAGAGCAAAAATGCGTTAAAAAAGAATAATGTTTGAACTAAAGAACAGGAAAATCTATATAATTGCAGATATATCTTTCTCTATTGGATAATTCCTATATAAATTCACAGATTGTGAGTTTTATTCTTTTAGCATTTTTGCGAATGATTTTAGCAGATTTTATAATGAGACCACTGCCCAATAAGCGCATCCACAGAAGGCTAAGATTGGGCAAGATTTGAAAATTAAAATTTGATGGACTAACCGGTTAGTTTGAAAATTTTTATTTCTTAAAGATTGCCCGATATTAGCCTTCCCTAC
>JALWSW010000159.1 GCA_027080125.1 Campylobacterales bacterium
ACACCTATGGATTTCCGGTTGATTTGACCCGCGATATCGCAAAGGAGCGTAACATAGCGATTGATATGGAAGGATTTGAGGCTTTATTGAAAGAGCAGAAGGAGCGTTCGAAAACAAGCTGGGCAGGATCCGGAGAATCACTTGTCAATCCTATATATTCTGAGATTGCCGAGCGTGTCGGTACTACTAAATTTGTTGGATATGAATTGGATAAAGAGTTTGAATGCAAGATAGAGGCGCTGATTGCCGATGGTATCTCTGTGGATATGGCAAGCTCAGGCAGGGTTGAGATTATTTCAGACAGAACGCCGTTTTATGGGAGATCTGGCGGTCAGATTGGCGACAGCGGAAAGATTGTTACCGAGAATGCCGAGATTGAGATTGATAGTACGATAAAGGAATCCGGAATTATAATTCATAAAGGCAGGATTGTAAAAGGGACTGTTGCGGTAGGTGAGAAGGCAAAATTTATTGTTGATATCCAAAAAAGAGAGAGTATCAGAAAAAACCATACTGCAACCCATCTTCTTCAGGCTGCTTTGAGGAAAATATTGGGCGAAACCGTTCATCAGGCAGGTTCGCTTGTTACAAGCGATTATCTGAGATTCGATTTTACCTACGCAGGCGATATTTCGCAAGGCGATATAAATGCTGTTGAACGTCTGGTCAATAAAAAAATATCAAAAGCTCTTCCCGTTGTTACGGAGATTTGCTCTATTGAAGAGGCTTACAAAAGCGGCGCAACGGCGTTGTTCGGGGAAAAATACAGTGAAACGGTAAGGGTGGTTTCATGCGGTGATTTTTCAAAAGAGCTTTGCGGAGGAACGCATGTCAGAAGAAGTTCTGATATCGGACTTTTTGTTATAAAAAACGTAAAGTCGGTTGCCAGCGGAATCAAGCGGATAGAGGCTATGACTGGTGATGTTGCGCTCAATAGTTTGCTTTCATATCGGGATATTGCAAGAGAAGCTTCAAAGATGCTATCGGTAAAACCTACCGAAATAAACGGAAAGATTGCTGAGCTAATAGAGACTATCAAGCGAAATGAGCGCAGGATAAAAAGTTTACAAATCAGTAAAGAATCGGTTGAAAACGATAATATTGAGATTATCCAAGCCGGCAGATACAGACTTGTTGATGCTCGAGTTAACATAAACGCAAAAGAGGCAAGAGCTGTTGGAGACCATCTGAAACAAAAGATAACCGACGGAATTATCTGCATAATCAATGATGCGGATAAGCGTTCGATTACTATTATGAGCTCTGTCAGTGAGGTGGATGTATCAGCTTTGCTCAAAAAGGTTGTGAGGAGCTTTAAGGGTAAAGGAGGCGGCAACAGGCATCTTGCTCAGGGAACATTGCCGAAAAACATTAATCTTGATAGCATAATCGACCTGCTTAAGTCTGAGCTCCTAAAGATGTAATGTGACCCATCTGATTCTTTTTGCAGGTGGTCTTGCCGCAGGTCTTTTCTCCTCTTTGCTTGGAATTGGGGGCGGTTTTATTCTGGTCCCTGTGCTTTTTTTTGTAAAGGTTGCTCCGCCGATTGCCGGAGCAACCAGCGTTGCGTTCACAGCAACGGTTGCAGCGCTTGCTTCGATACATTATTGCAAAACAGGTAAAATAAGTAAAAATTCAGCCGTGCAGGTTCTTTCGGGAGCTCTTGCAGGAGGTCTGCTTGGCGTAATAACCGTGTATTTTATAAAAGATTCCGGATTGTTGAAGAAGATTATGGAGTCAGGTTTTATTCTGCTTGCTTTTATTATGGCAATTAGAATGATAATGGATCTTTGGTACAATGCCAAACAGAAAAATATCAATACTCATGTTGCCATAAAAGGTATTTTTATTGGTCTGATTGTAGGTTTTATTTCGGTTGTGCTGGGCGTTGGAGGAGGTTTTGCCTATGTGCCCACATTTTTATATATTTATGGACTGCCATCCCAAATTGCTGTCGGCACAAGTTTAACTGTAATAGCAATTGCGAATTCTCTTGCAAGTATTGGAAATCTTTTTATTAACCATACCCTTTTATTCTCTTATTATCTGTTTGCTGTTGCAGGAGCTGTATTGGGTATAAAGATTTCAACCCGAATAAAAGTTTCCGCTTGGTTAAGAAAAACCCTGTTTCTTGCTATTCTTCTGTTTATCTTTGTTGAAAATATAGTAAATCTTCTGTTTTAACCGTAATTCCGAGAGCTTCTATTTTTTATCCGATTTAATCACAAGAACAGATGTATGAACATGCTTTACTATCTTTTCCGCAACGCTGCCTATAAGTAGTTTTTCCAGTGCACCTTTGCCGGTTGTGGAAACCACCACAAGGTCTATATCGTTTTTCTCTACAAACTTTGCTATCTCATTCGCCGGATTTCCTTTAAGAATTACCGTTTCAACATCCACTCCTTTTGAGAACATTTTCAGCTCAATATTTTTGAGTTGTTTGGATGTGCTTTTTTTCATCTCTTCTTCAATTGTAGCAAGCGGTATACTTGGTATATAGCCTATGGTAGTGCCCATATCGGTTAAAACATGAACAAGATACACCTTTGCCGAACAGCCTTTGGCGATGTTGTTTGCATACGGTAGTGCTCTCAGTGAATTTTCCGAAAGATCAGTTGTTACAACTATCTTTTTTACATCATATCCGCATTCCATATCATCCTCCTTGTATATCGATAATTGTTTATATGATATAGCGGAAATTAAGAAGTTTCAAGCCGACTATATTGACTGAGATAAAAGATGCTTTATATTAGGTTTGCAGGATGGTTTGAGCAGTCGCCTCAGATGAGGAGGAAAGTCCGGACTTCCGAAGGGAAAACGCTGGGTAACTCCCAGGGGGATGCCGCCAAAGCGTCATCTCACGGAAAGTGCAACAGAAAAGATACCGCCCTGTTAGGGTAAGGGTGAAAAGGCGAGGTAAGAGCTCACCAGATAAAGAGCGATCTTTATGCTTTGTAAACCCCGTTTGAAGCAAGACGAAATAGGGAAATAGTGGCATGCCCTTCTGCCGATTATTTCCGGGTGCGTCGCTTGAGGTTGTCGGCAACGGCAGCCCTAGATAAATGACTGCTGCCATTTTTGGTACAGAATCCGGCTTATAGAGCCATCCTGCATAATGTTGGAGTTCTGAATTTATGAGTAGATTGATTCCTTACCTTTTTTCGCTTGCATTGCATCTGCTGATTTTTCTTGTATTGATTATGGCAATCAAACCAAACAGATACAAGTCTGTTAAGACATCGGTCAAGCCGGTGTTAGTTGATATTATAGAAGCTGATAGCCGCAAGTCTATAGCTGCCAGAAAAGATGAAGACAAAAAACTCAGGGAGGCATCTACGCATTCTCAACTTTCGAGTGCTCCGGTATTGGCAAAAGTTAAAGCAAAAAACTCACAACCAAAAGGTAAGCAAATAAGAGCCAATAAAGCCGTAAAAGAGATAGGCAATCGAAGAGTTACCAGGGTTGCAAGAATTGTCAGAAAAAAAATAGTGACGGAACAGAAACATAAAAGACAAACTGGAAAGGTAAAAAAAATCGGAACGATTAAGGTTGCCGCAATTGATCATAACTCGATTTTCAAACATACGGGTAATAATCTTTCTGGTCATAAAAGGTCTCGCGATACGGCTCCAAAAGGCATCAGAGAAGGAAAGGGCAGCTTTAAAAAAGAAGCGGTGGTTTCAATTGCTACTAAAGATTATAAATACGCTTCCTATATGGCTCATATAAAACGTCAAGTAGAATCGGTATGGATATATCCAGAAGAGGCGATTGAAAAAGGAGAATCCGGCGTTCTGTTTCTGTTTTTCATTATAGACAGGAACGGGTCATTAAAGGAGGTGAAACTGCTAAACTCCTCCGGCTATAAAATATTAGATGATGCTGCGATTGAAGCTTTGAAGGATGCCGCACCCTTTCCGCCGTTTCCAAAAAGATTTGATATGTATAGACTAAAGGTTTATGCATCTTTTCGATACGATATTTCTTTTGATACTGTTATAAATTAAAACCTTGACATATTCCGGCTAAAGCTTATATTTCTGTTTGAAAAAAATATAAGAAGGAGGTGCAAGATGGCATTAGTAGAATGGAGACCGTTTGAGGAGATTAACGCTCTTCATGACAAAATCAATAGACTTTTTGACAGTATTAGTGGAAGGGAAACCGGCGATGAAGGTTCTTTTATGCCTGCGGTAGATATTTATGCCGAGGGTAACAACCTTATCATCGAGGCTGAAATTCCGGGTATTGACAAAAAGGATATTGATTTGAAGGTTGAGGATAATACCCTTACGATAAGAGGCAAAAAGGAGTTCAAAAAAGAGGAGAAGGGCACAAACTACTACAGAGCTGAACGTTCTTACGGTTCCTTCACAAGATCGTTTATGATTCCTG
>JALWSW010000160.1 GCA_027080125.1 Campylobacterales bacterium
GAAAACAACGCCTTGAAAGTCTAAGCGCTGAGGAAAGGCTGTTTGAGGAAAATAAAGGCGACGTCCCTAACCTTATCAACAAAATGAAAAACGATGAGATAGATAAAAATCAATATGACTATAAAAAACTGGCAGAACTTATAAAAGATGCAATCAAAGGCACAAAGCAGTGGAAACATCCTAAAAAGAAAGCTAAAAAGCGCAAGGAATATATAGAAGGTCTTCTAAAAGAGTGAATCAGATTTTCTCACAACATCTGCTTATATAAAAAAGATATGACACTTGTCAGTATAATCGGGGATTATTTTTCCTCGGTTGTTCCGGTCTTTTATCATTTTAAAGACAAAATCAGAAAGCATATCATTGTCGCTGATAATTCAAGAAGAGAGAACAAAAATGCAAAAAAATTTAGAGACGGAGCGGTTGAATTTTGCAAACAGCATAATCTGAATATAGAACATCTATTATTGAGTATTGATGAGGACTCATTTAATTCGCTGGAAAAAGCTGAAAAATATATAACCGAAAATGCAAAAGGCAAACTATATATAAACTCAACCGATGGTCTTTCACTGCTCAACACATTCTTCTCTCTCAGATCCCTGCCAAAAGGCGCAAGCATAATCTCCTATGACATATTTGACAACGATCTTGGCATAATTGATATAAATGGCATAAGAAAAGAAAAATTAAAAGCTTCCGTTCCGATAAAAGACCATTTTATGCTCAAAGGTATAAAGGTTTTAGAGGTTAGAAACATGGAGATAGCTCGCAGATTCCCCAATGAGATAAAACTGCTTTTCACAAGATATTTTTATGAATTCACGCAACTTAAAATAGCGTTGAACATCTCAGGCAATCCAACGATTCCAAAAGATACATCTAACTTTCCTAATGTGATTAGGATTATAAAAAATATGGGGCTTTTGAGATTTTCCGGCAATCAAGACTTTTACAAAATAATAGCCGGCGACCTTTTTGAATTTTTTGTATATCTTACAATCAAAGATTTAGGTTTTGATGATATTCTGGTTGGAGTCAGCATCGAACATGACGGTTTGAGAAACGAGTTTGACATCTTGATGATGAAGGAAAATCACCTCCATATAATCGAATGCAAGAACAGGAGGGTCAAACATAACGGTGTTGTAGGCGGTGTTAATCTTGAAAATCTGCTTTATAAATATGCCGCATTGAAACCTGTTGTGGATGATGAATCAAAAGCAGCAATGGTAATTGCCAGAGGGGTTGACAGAAATATAACCGAAAATATAGCGACAAGGGCATTTACCAACAACATTGCGTTTATAGAGGCAAATAGATATCTGAAAGATAACATAAAAAAGTTTTTCTTAGAGGCGAATTCAAATGATTTTTTCTTTAGAAAACCTTACAAATATAGCAAGAAAAAAACATATAGATATTTCAAAAAGTGATCTAAGGAAACTTTCAGACCAATTACAAACAAACGCCTATGTTCCGGAACCGCCGCAAAAGGTAAATCTTAAGACAGATGGCAACAAAACAAGACCCATCACACTCAGCAGCGAAAAGGATAAGATAGTTCAGGCAGCGTTGAATGACTATCTTGTATTTCTGTTTAACTCAACCTTCTCTGATAAATCTTATGGTTACAGACCAAACAAAGGTCCGCGTAAGGCTATAAACAGGGTCAACGATTTTATAAAAAGAGGCAAAAAATATATCCTCAAAACAGACATAAATGATTTTTTTGAAACAATAGACCATAATCTCCTGATTTGTATGCTCAAAGAAAAAATACAAGACAGCCGAATAATAGATCTGATTATGATGTATCTTGAAATAGGATCGGTTAGCAACCTAACCTACCAAGAACATACGCTTGGCGTTTATCAAGGCAACATTATTTCCCCTGTTTTATCTAACATCTATCTGGACAAAATGGATAAATTTTTAGAACGGCATCAGTTTAGTTTTGTCAGATTCGCAGATGATTTTGTTATCTTATCTGAGTCAAAAAACAGAATAAAGCTGATTCATAGAAATCTAAGCAGATTTCTAAAGATTTACAGTCTAAGTTTAAACAAAGAAAAAACCTACATAACATCAGCTGATTATGGCTTTTCATTTTTAGGCATCTATTTCACAACAAGATTTAGAACCATAGATAAAGACAAAGTCGAAAAAATAGAAAACAAAATGCTTGGTTATGCAAACTTAAGATTCGATGAATATATCGACAAAATGAACCTCTACTATAATGCCATAAAAAATTACTATTTAAAAATCTCGCCAAACAACAAGTTAATCAAATCAGCCGTGGTAAATTCGGCAACAAATGCGATAACCAAAGCAAAAAAAGATGGAACTGTAAAGCAAAAATCGGTATTCAAGCAAAAACTCTACGATATGTTATTTTTCAATCTGTTTTTGAAGAAAAATGAAGCCGTCAATCTATGCATAAGTAAAGCGTATAACAAACTTGATTCGGTTAAATCTAAAATAGACAAAAAGAAGAAAGAGGTTGAAAAAAAATTATACATCTCATCTGTGATTCATGTTGATAAGCCAGGAACTGCAGTAGGTATAAGCAAAAACAGAATAACAATAAAAAGGAAACGAAAAACAATAAACTCTTTTCCTATTCATAAAACTAAACGAATTATCATTGAAGGCAATCGATTTTCTCTGAGCGGATTTCTAATTTCAAGATGCGCAAAACAAAAAATATTTATAGATTTTATAGACAGCAAACATAATCCTTACGCAAGCATATCATTTTATAATGCATCTGTAAGTCAGATGATTCATAAGCAGGCTTTAACATTAAACACATCCCAACATCTTAATCTGGCAAAATCATTTATATACGGAAAATTAAAAAACCAGAGAAACTATTTAAAGTATCTAAACAAATATCATAAAGCTATAAACGAGGAGATAAGAAAACTTCAAAATTTAATCGCTAAGGTTAAACCGGCAGATAATGTTGACTCACTTCTCGGTTTGGAAGGTGCAAGCTCAAGCATATACTGGACGGCTTTGTCAAAAATTTCAGGCATCGATTTTAAAAGAGTAACGAGGGGAGCCAAAGATGAGATAAACTCGTCGCTAAATTATTCCTATGCCATACTCTACGGAAAGGTTCAGGAAGCGCTAATCAGAGCAGGGCTTTGCCTGCATATCTCGTTTTTGCACGCCATAAACGGCAACAAACCGACACTTGTTTTTGATTTGATTGAAGAATTCAGAACATTTGTTGTTGATAGAACTATTTTTTCTATGGTAAACAAAAAAGAAAAAATATCTCTTAACAGTAACGGATTTTTAGCAACCGAATCCAGAAAAAACATAGCCAAAAATATACATGAAAGACTCGGAAGCTATGTTAGATACAGAAAACAGTCAAGAAAATTGGAAAATGTCATATATCAGCAGGCTTTAAATCTTAAAAATGCAATCTTGAACGATAAGAAATACAAACCGTTTATAGGAAGATATTAAATGTTTTTTGTTGTGGCATACGATATAGACAACGACAAAAGAAGAAAAAAGATATCAGACATTCTTGAAGGATATGGTTTTAGGGTTAATTTTTCTGTCTTTGAGATTGAGCTAAATCCCGCTCAGCTTGACAGTCTGCTTAAAAAAATAAAAAGCGTATCAAAGAAAACTGATAACATCAGATTCTATCATATATGCAAAAGCTGCGCTTCTAAATCGTTCCTTCTTTATAAGAACAAAGATATTTTCAGCAATTCAGACTGGTTTGTTCTCTGAATCGATTCTCCAACTTTTTTTGGACCATTTTTGCCTTATTTTGACTTTTTAGGTAAAAAAAGTTAGAGAAACCGGTTCTTGAGGGTGGTTGAAAATCAGATTCTCCAACTTTTCTATTTTTGGGTTTTTTGAAGCGGCTTCTGTAAACGGTTTTTTTGGACACTTTTTTCAAAAGTCAGAGAATCGAAGTTTTTTGCGATTTTTCTCGGCGATTCTCCAACTTTTTGAAAAGCAAGTTTGCTTATATAAGTCCACTTTTTTAAACCAAAGAGTCAAATATGCATAGTTGCGAAACAAAAAATTAAGCCGATTCTCCAACTTTTCCACATTCTTTGTTGTCAAAAGCAAAATCTAATGCTAAATTAAACTCAAATTCAAACAAATGCTGATTTTATCAGCGGTATGCATAGAGGTTTGAGTTTTGGTGATTTCGAGACGATATTTTCATAGTCCTCAATATACTCGATATTGAAAACACGTATGCATAGAGGTTTGAGTTTTGGTGATTTCGAGACGAAATTCTGATCACCTATATAAATGTTTCGATACACATAGGC
>JALWSW010000161.1 GCA_027080125.1 Campylobacterales bacterium
GTCTATCTGTTCCCTGCTTGCCGAATCGTTTTTGCCTCCGGCAATTCTCAAGCTAAAATCTTCAGGAAGCAGACTGAGCGCCGCAAAAATAAGCTCTATATTCTTCCATCTGTTAAATTGGCCTACGCAGGTTAGTATATGATTTTCGCATATTTCAGCTTTCTGAAACTTCTCAAATTCCACTCCGTTGGGTAGAACTATATATCTAAAGTCGGGCATTTCTGCAAATTCCTTTTTGTAAAAGATCACCTGAGATCTGTTTGTAAAAATAACACCATCAAGTCGATGCATAATTCTGTCAAATTGAATTTTTGAAATATTTTTGAAAAGATAAGCAAACGATTCTTCATGCATCTCCTGAAAAATTATACAATTTGCAATCGTTTTGAGCAAAAGAATCTTTCTTGTTTTTCTGTAGTGTCTGGTAACAATTATTTTGTTGCTCCTAAACTTTAAGACAGCGGATAAAAATTTCAATTTGACGATTAACCTGTTTTCAGAATAAAAAAGAGTAACATCGGGATAATCTTTTACGAAATTCAGAATATCATTTAAGTCGTCTTTATTTTTATAAACACCGTAGAGAAATATTTTATGATTACGCTTTGACAAATAACAATAATCTTTAATTACCTGAAGGGTCTGAGCAGATGAAAATGTAAGATTCAAAGGATGATAGTAGTAGACGTTCAATCTAATACCCTATTGATCTGTCCTATTACATCCTCAGGCAATATCCTCATCATAGCGGTGCTGATTTTTTTGCCGTTTTTATAGATAATTTCATCATCAGGATATTGAATTACAGTGTGCTTGCCGTTATATTGAATGTCTTTGATATCCTGATAGTTTGAGTGACCTAAATCATTATCCCACGGTCCCCAGATTACAGGATCAGTCGGTCCAAAAAGAGCAACAACCGGAATATTTAGCGCTGCAGCCATATGCATAGGAGCAGTATCAACACCTACAAACAGCGTTGATTTGGAAATTAACGCCGCCAATTCCTTGAGAGTCAGTTGGCCCGACAAGTTTAGCGGTTTACTTTTGCAATAGGAGAGGATATTTGAAACCTTTTCCAGCTCTTTTTGATCAGGTGATGCGGTAACAACAGCGCTATATCCTTTTTTTTCTATGTAATCAATAACTTCGGCAAACCTTTTGTCATCCCAGCATTTAAACATCCATCTTGAAACAGGATGTATAACAACAAAATTGCCCACCTTTTTATTTTTAAGAACAGCTGAAACCTTTTCACAATCATGATCATCGAAATATATTCTCACACTTTTCTCTTTAGGTTGCAAATGAATAAAACTCAAAAACTTCAAATCGCGTATGGCCGCATGTATATGAGGCATTTTTTTTATGGAATAAGTGTATGGATGGAAAAGCCTCAAAAAAAAATTTCTGGATTCGATGCCCAATCTTATTTTTGCTCCGGATAATCTTGAAATAATTGCGCCTCTGTCGCCTTCGGTAAGGTTTATAACCAAATCATAGCCATTGCTTATGATATTTATTATAAATTTATATTCATCGATAATACGATACAATATGCCCTCGTCTTTTATCCTCTTTCTGTCATATGCAAATATATTGTTTATATTCGGATTTTTGCTTATCATCTCTTTTGTGTCTTTATTTAAAGCAAAGTCAATTTGAGCATCAGGAAAACCGATCTTCAAATTTTCTATCAGCGGAGTTGAAAGCAAAACATCGCCGATATGCCTGAATTTTATTAGAAGAATTCTCATTTCTTCAAAATCATATCGTACAAATGAAGCAATTTCTCAGACATAACGGTTTCGGAAAAATTTTTAATCATATAGTCTCTTGCACGCTTGCTGTATTCTTGACGCAGCCTTTTGTCTTTTATCAAATGCTTTACATTAGCAACAAGTGAATCGGTATTATTGCGGCTAATTAGTATGAGATTATCCTCGCAATACAGATCTCCCACACTTCCAACATCAATTGCCACCACCGGCAGCCTCATCATCAGAGCCTGAATTATTGCCTGCGGAACCCCCTCACCAGAATCTGAAGTCATCACAAAAATGTCAAGCGCCGACAAAAACTTTGCCGGTTCATCAATATAACCAACCATCCTAACCTGTTTTTTAAGATTTTTAGTCTCGATCAGTTTTTTTATATTCTCTTTTTGAGGACCATCTCCTGCAATCAAAAAAACTACCTTGGGAAACTGCCCGGATATAGCATATGCCATTTCAATAAACAGGTCGTGCCTCTTAAATTTTCTGAGAACCGCAAGGATTCCGACAACAATCCTGTCATCTTTTATATCAAAAAGCCTTCTAACTTCTCTTTTGTCGTATTTTGAAGGATCAAAAACCGTCTCATCGACACCCGTAGGAATGGAGACAACTCTACCCGGTTTAATGCGGTTATATTTTATCATATCATCTTTGATATGCTCACCTGTTGTGATTATCGCGTCTGCCAATTCGTTTATAAAATTCAACCTTGAAGGATTGATTCTATTTGACAGATGTCTTGTCCTGATAAATTTGGCACCTGAGAGCTTGGCTGCAATTCCGCCAGTCCAGGTATCTTTTCCGCTGTGAGTATTTACAATATCTATATGCAGTTTCTTAATTATCTTGAAAAGCATCCAAACACTTCTGAGATCGGCAATTCCGTCAAAGGGCAAAACAAAAACAGGAATACCCGCCAAAACAGCTTCTTCTTTTATCTTTGCATGCTCTCTGCATGCAAGATACGGTTCTATGCCCCTTTTTCTTAGCGAAAGCATTTCGGTTATAATACGAATCTCCTGTCCGCCCCATCCATCGGACCATTCGGTATGAAGCACCCGAATCGGTTTCATTTTATATATTTCCAAAATGTATACTGACTATAAAGTTTTGCAATAACAAATCCGTGCCATCCATCCAAAAAGCCCAACTTCAAAATATATATCCTGAAAAAAGTCCAAAATGGGCTAAAAACAGCTTTAAATCTGTTGCGCCGTACTCCCAGGGTTGAATAGCGGTTTTGTTTGTTGATAAATTCCTCGATTGTATCATAAGCATAATGTATCATAGGCTCTTTCAGATGACCCACCCTGCTATTGGTGATGATCTTTTCATGCACTTCATCATCGGTGAAATTTGCATAACGCCTGTCAAAAAGCCTCACATTGCGATCAGGATAAAAACCGCCGTGACGGATAAATTTGCCGAAAAAGTTATTAAGTCTTGGCACAGTATAGGCAACAAAAGAAGGTTTTTTTAAGACGGAAACGATCTCTTTTTGCAACGCTTTGGTAATACGCTCATCAGAATCAAGCACAAATACCCAATCGTTTTTTGCCAGCTCAATTGCCCTCTGTTTTTGCCTTCCAAAGCCAAGCCACTCATTATGCTTAACGCATGCTCCCAGATTTCTGGCTATTTCTATAGTTTTATCTTCTGAACCGCTGTCCAAAACAAGGATTTCATCGGCAAAAGAAGCCGATTTTACTGCATCGACAATGATTTTTTCGCAATTAAATGTGATAATTACTACAGACAGTTTCACCTGTTACACTTCATAAAACTCGCGGTACCAACTGATAAAGCGCCTTACCCCTTCGGCAATTGATGTATTTGGTTTATATCCGAAATCGTTCTCAAGTTCGGCAGTATCTGCCCATGTAGCAGCGACATCTCCGGGCTGCATCGGCAGCAGATTCTTTTTCGCCTTCTTGCCAAGCGCATTCTCTATCGCCTCGATAAAGCTCGTCAATTTGACAGGCGTTCCGTTTCCGATATTGTAGATTCTGTAGGGAGCTGAGCTTGAAGCCGGATCCGGATTTAGAGCGTTCCAATTTTTATCAGGCGATGCCGGTCTGTTAATTACCCGTATTATACCCTCGACAATATCATCGATATATGTAAAATCCCTCTGCATATTGCCGTAGTTATAAACATCAATCGGCTTTTCCTCTATTATCGCCTTTGTAAACTTAAACAGCGCCATATCAGGCCTTCCCCACGGGCCGTAAACTGTGAAAAAGCGCAGACCGGTTGCAGGCAAGCCGAAAAGATGGCTGTAGGTATGAGCCATAAGCTCGCCAGATTTTTTGCTTGCCGCATACAAGCTGACCGGGTGGGCAATGCCATCATGAACAGAAAACGGCATCTTTTGATTGAGTCCATACACCGAAGAGCTGCTTGCATACACCAAATGACTGATTTCAAATCGCTTAGATGCCTCAAGCAGATTGGCAAAGCCGACAATATTGCTGTTGATATAGGCAGACGGATTTTCGATTGAATAACGCACTCCGGCTTGAGCGGCGAGATTGCATACCGCATCGAATTTTTCGTTCTCAAAAAGATTCCATAAGCCGTCTTTATCGGTAAGATCAAGCTTTATAAATTTGTAATTGTGATATTTTTCGCTTCGAGTCATCTTTCCGTAGGAAATCTCCTCTTTTCTTATGCCGATATCCTCAAGTCTGCCGTATTTTATGTTAGTATCATAATAATCATTTATATTGTCAAGCCCTATCACTTCATTGCTGTTTGAGGCAATCCGCTTTGCAAGATGATGCCCTATAAACCCCGCAGCTCCGGTTATTAATATCTTCATTTCTTCTCCTGCTGTTTCTATTCTTTAATTATATCAAAACATTTTTTTTATCAACTCTGTAAATTTCGGCTGTAATAAAATATTTGAATAAGAAATCAAATATCGGTCAAAATATTGAAAATCATTAAAAATTAATCTACAATGGCAAAATGCAGATATATAGAGATTATCTTGCTCCGACAACTGTGATTGACAGCGATAACATTATTGTAAAAGATTATGCAACAAATGCGATTGAAGATGCAAAAGACGATACGGAAAAAGCCGTAAGGCTTTACTATAAAGTCAGGGATGACATATTGTATGATCCGTATTCTCCGTTTTTTTTGCCGGAGCATTACAGAGCCAGCAACATTATCAAGCTTAAAAGAGGATTCTGTGTGCCTAAAGCCGTCTTACTGGCTGCACTCGGAAGAGCTGTCGGCATTCCAACACGATTGGGCTTTGCCGATGTAAAAAATCATCTTTCCACTGAGTCGCTGATCGAATTTCTCGGTTCGGATCTGTTTGTATATCACGGATATACAGAGTTTTATCTCAACGGGAAATGGGTAAAGGCAACGCCTGCTTTCAACAGAGAACTTTGCGACAGGTTCAATGTCAAGCCGTTGGAGTTTGACGGCAAGAACGATTCTATTTTTCAGCAATATAACGGCGAGGACAAAAAATTCATGGAATATGTAACTGATCACGGAACCTATTCTGATCTGCCGCTTGAAAAAATTTTGTCGGCTTGGAAAAACGAATACGGCAGCAGGAGGGTCGAAGGATGGATTGAAACAATACAAAAGTATGGCAATTTACATAAAAGTATATAATGAAATTATGGAGGTAGATTTTGAATAAAAAGATTTTGCTCGAGGAAAATGAGATACCAAGCTATTGGTATAATATTCTGGCGGATCTTCCTTTTCCGCTTGACCCGCCTTTAGGACCTGACGGAAAACCGTTAACCCCGGATGCACTTGCCCCGATATTTCCGATGAAACTTATAGAGCAGGAGGTCTCAAGGCAAGCTGAGATTCCAATACCTGAGGAAGTAAGACGCTATTACGCCTATTGGAGACCGACTCCACTGGTTCGCGCTTACGGTTTGGAAAAAGCGCTGGAAACACCGGCTAAAATCTATTTCAAGAACGAATCGGTTTCGCCTGCTGGCAGTCATAAACCAAACACATCCGTGCCGCAGGCATACTACAACAAGCTTGAGGGAATCAAGAGGCTTTCCACCGAAACCGGGGCAGGACAGTGGGGAAGCGCGCTTGCGTTTGCCTGCGGACTTGTAGGATTGGAGTGCACGGTATATATGGTGAAGGTGAGTTTTCAGCAAAAGCCTTACAGAGCTTCTATGATAAGAGCCTGGGGCGCATCAATATTTCCAAGCCCGTCAGAGCAAACATCCGTTGGGAGAGAATTTTTAAAGAAAGACCCCGACAGCTCTGGAAGTCTGGGCATAGCAATCAGCGAGGCTACCGAGGATGCCGCAACGCACGAGGATACGCATTATTCCCTGGGAAGCGTCCTAAACCATGTTCTTTTGCATCAGACTATTATAGGACTTGAGGCAAAAAAGCAGTTTGAGAAGATAGGCGAATACCCGGATGTTGTGCTTGCTCCCTGCGGCGGAGGAAGCAACCTCGGGGGAATCTCGTTTCCGTTTTATCGTGATAAATTCGCAGGCAAACGGATTAGAATTGTTGCGGTAGAGCCCAAATCATGCCCGACATTGACAAGAGGCGAGTTTAAATACGATTTCGGCGATTCTGCCGGAATGACGCCTTTGATTAAAATGTTTACTCTGGGTCATAACTATGCTCCTCCGTCAATTCACGCAGGAGGTCTTCGCTATCACGGCGATTCTCCTATTGTAAGTTCGTTGGTTAAAAACGGTTTGATGGAAGCCTTAAGTGTAAATCAATTGGAAACATTTGAAGCCGCTCTGCTTTTTGCAAAAACAGAAGGGATAATACCGGCTCCCGAATCCGCTCATGCCATAAGAGGAGCATTAATTGAAGCTCTGAGGGCAAAGGAGGAAGGAAAAGAAAAAACCATTCTGTTTAACCTGAGCGGTCATGGTCACTTTGATATGTCAGCTTATGATGATTATCTTGCCGGAAAACTCAGCAACTATGAGGTAACCGATGAGCAGATAAAACGGTCGTTATCGCTTTCAAAAATATAATTTCTCCGGGGCAGGATCAAAGATTTATTGCTTAGACCTGCCCTTGCGTCTTATTCTGAAGGGCGCCGGGAATCGTCTGTAAAAATCCTTTCTCGGATAAAGAAGAAATGCCTGCTTATACCATTTGTACGATTGTTTTAATTTTCCGAGCATAGCCTCTTCTCTGCTTATCAGATACGCTGTGTTGACATGAGGATGTATTTTGTATCTGTATTTCAGATAACGAAGCGACATTCCGATAAGTTTTTTGCTGTGCCTTTGAATTCCGGCAAAATAATAGATTTTCGAAAGCGTCTTTTTTGCATCTCTTGCAACAAAGGGTGAAGAGAGTGCCGATTTAAGCTCTTTAGCCGCCTGAGCCGATCTGCTCCTTTCCCAAAATGACCGGTTATCAAATGATGCCACAATCTTTTCGTTTTGATAGCTTGTGAGGGTGATATATCCGATTGTAAGGGCAAGAACGGCGATAGACAGCCTGTAGGGGAGCTTTCCCGTAAAAATCTTTTCTCCGTTATCAATATATGATGCAAACATTCCAAGCAATACCGCAAGCAATAGAAATGTGGGAGGAAAATGAAGCGGAAATGAAAAAAAGGAATGGACAAAATAAGGAATTAGTGAAGCAAATAGTATCAGAGCTTCTCTATTTTTTATTTTTATAAAATTTATTGCTCGCTTTATAATTGTATAAATCAGAAGCATAAATCCGGAAAATCCCACAAGACCCGTCTCGCATAATATATGGAGATATTCGCTATGCGCCCAGGCATGGCTCAAAGGAGGAACCGCAGAAAGAAACTCTTTTCTAATCCACCCGTGATGCATCAGCAGATCAGATTGCGAAAGAATGGAGAAACTTTTAAAATTGCCAAGTCCTATTCCAAAGATAGGATGCTGTAGAAACAGATTTATTGCGTCAAGCCAGATTAATATTCTCAGTCTTACCGATGCGCCTCCGGTAAATGCTCTGTGCCATTTGTCAAAGAGCGTAAATCCGCTTGCAAAATGCTCGGTTAAATCTGCAAGAAGTATGCCCAAAACTACGAATAGAACGGTTTTTATAAGATGTCGCTTATCTACCCTTATAAATATCAAAAGAAATGCCATGCAAAAGGCAGCATCAAGAAATCCGCCCCTTGAATGAGTCAGCTCCAGAAGAAAAAAATCGGCAAACAGAAAGATGAATCCCGGAGGCGACTTTATCGATCTGTAATAGAAAAACGGTAAAAATGAGGCAAGCGCCACGGCAAAGAGATTGGGCTGGTTAAAGTTTGCCGCCGCACCTTTATGAAAATCAACAAAAATGTAGGAAAATATCCCGGATGGCTTAAGAGCAATAATTTTCCATTCGCTTAGCAGTTGAAATGATGCCTGCGCAAAAAGAATCATAAAAAGCAACATCAGGATATTTGAAAAGCGTGTCAGATTTTTATCAAAAAGATTGGCTGAGGATATATAGAGAAGAAAAAATGCAACTAAATTGAGAAAATGAAAAAGAAACCATCTCTTATCAAGCGCACCGAAGTATGAGGGAATAAAAAGCAAAAGCATAACAACAAATGCCACATCAATCCTGCTGAATTTCAGTTCTCTTTTTGCAATTACCATAAAAAGCGGAACAATTGCAGCTGTTAGCCCGAATGACAGCTCTTTGGGAAGCGCTACTCCTTCGATGAGATCTCTTGAGATAATGACAAAATTCCACGCCAAAAACAGAATAAGCAGATAGAAAAGCATTCTACTTATATTTTCATTTTTAAAACCAATAGTTAGCGAATTTTGAGCCGCTTGATTACTTTGAAACTTTATTTGCCTTTTTTGATTTTTGACTTTAGCGCTTTTTCTTTTTGCCATAATCTTGACTTTATAGCGCTGTAGAATAAAATGTCAATCGCAAGCGCCGGGGTGGTGAAACTGGTAGACGCGCTGGACTCAAAATCCAGTGGGAGTGATCCCATGCGGGTTCGATTCCCGCCCCCGGCACCAGATTGTTTAATAATCTTAATATATCGACACAGAAAAACATCTTCACAAATGAGAACACCACAAGATGGCTGCCTATGAAATTAATCTTATTTTGTTCAAGATTCCCCTGCCCTCTTTTACCCTGCTCAAACATCTTTGAACAAACTGTTTGAGTTCGCCATAAAAATGCTCCGAATCAAAAACCTTATTTACTAAACCTAATTCCAAAGCCTTTTGTGCATTTATCGGTTTTGCGCTAAAAAAAAGCTCGTATGCCTTTTTCGTTCCGATTGATTTTCCAAGCAGATAGGTTCCGCCCCAACCTGTTAATATACCTATTTTTGCTCCCGTATGTCCGAAAACAGCATCCGCTTTGGCAACCCTCAGATCGCAGGCAAGTGCTATATCGTTTGCTCCACCAAAACAATATCCGTTAACAGCAGCTATTGTCAGCGCCCTGCACTGTTTTATCGTATCTGATAAACGTTCATTACAAGCCGAAAATCTCCATGCCTCAGAATAATTAAAATTCAGCATATCGGCGATATTTGCACCTGAGAGAAAACTTTTGCCAACTCCGGTCAATATTATCGCATCTACTTCGGATAATTTTTCGAATGCATAGGTAAGGCTTTCAAGCGTCTTAATGCTTACCGGATTCGGGAGCTTGTTGTGATATACATAAATCCAGCCTATTTTACCCGATTTTCTTGCATAAATACGGCTCATCTGCCTTTAAATTCAGGTTTGCGCTTTTCCAGAAATGCTCTCATTCCTTCCTTCTGATCCGAGGAGCAGAAACTAAGAGCAAACGCCATTCTTTCGACAAACCTTGCATCTTTCTCCTTCAACCCGCTGTTTATTGACATAATTCTTTTGAGAAGTTTAACGGCAAAAGGCGGATTATCGATTTTTTTAAATCGGGCTAAAATTTCAGAATAACCGGCTATAGAATTTGCCATCCCCAATCTTAGTGCATCCTCTGCGCTAATAGTTCTGTTGGTGTATATGAGATCGGTCAAAATATATCTGTTCATAATGCCTGATAAAACAGATAAAAATTTATCGTTTATCAGTCCGATTTCTTCCTTTTTTATGCAAAGTTCCGTATTCTTATTTATATAAACCAGATCGGCTGCTCCCATACACAGCAAGGCGGGAAGTGACTTTTTTCCACTGACATAGAGCACAATGGTCTTTAGGCTTTCATCTACCATATCGATAAATTTTTCCGCAAGCGATATCGTCGGTTCATCTTCCATTTTTATCAACACAACCGCCTCGTCAATATTATCAAACTCCTCAATCCTTATGCATCGCATATGTCTTTACCCATCTTTTCTCCATAGAATATTCTGAAGCTCTTTTTCAGGGTTATATGGGTCTATATGAACCACCAAATCTACAATATCGGTCGAGCTTTTCATAATATCATCCTTGAATTTTTTTCCTATTTCATGACTTTCTGCTGTAGTTATATCGCCCGGAACCTCAATATCGATTGCCGCTACAGCTCCTTCGTTTCCGGTTACAAACGAATAGTTGTGAAGCCCCATTATCTTGTCAAACTTCCTTGACTTATCTATTAATAGTTTTGATAACCGCTCCTGCTTTGAATTATGAACATCATTTATGCTGCAGGAGGCATCAAAATAGACATTAACAAGCCTGACATGATTAAAATTGCTCTTTATCAGTTTGCTAATTTTTGCAGATAGTTTGGTTGAAAGCTCTATCGACATAGGAGCAACCGCAACAGACAAATCAACGATATAATCAGGTCCGTATTTACGGGTAATAATAGAGTTTACCGAAAATACCCCTGCTATATCAGAGATTTCCGACCTTATTCTGCTTATTTCCGATTCATTCATCATCTGAGCATCCACAAGTTCTCTTACCGCATCTTTTGCAATCTCATACGATTCATATATTATTAAGATACCGACTATAATGGCAGCTATCGGATCGGCAAACCAGATACCAAAATACGATGCGCTGATTCCTATAAGAACAACCAACGAGCTTGCCGCATCGGAACGATGATGCCAGGCGTTTGCAATTAATGACCCGGAGTTAATTCTTTCTCCCAAACTTTTTGTCACTCTGAAAAGCCATTCTTTGACAACTATCGAAATAAAGGCAACAAGAAGGGTGACATTTGTAGGCAACAGTTTGCTGTTATGACCAGTAACAATCGAAGCAATCGCATGATAGACAATAACAACACCGGCTGCAGCAAGTATCAAAGATGTTATAATTGTAGATAATGCCTCAAATTTCCCGTGTCCAAGCGGATGAGAGATATCAGCAGGCTTATCCGAAATTCTTATTCCGACAACCACCACAGCATCAGATAACAGATCCGAAAAACTGTGAATTCCGTCGGCAACAAGCGCCTCGCTTTTGCCTAATATTCCGGCCGCAATTTTTATTGCAGCCAAAAATATATTAGCCGCAGATCCAAAAAGCGTTATTTTTTGCGCTTCTTTATATCCGTTCATTTATCCGAATTTTCTATGAGTTTTTTAAGAAATCTATAAAATTTTTCCACCGTATCTATCTCAACCGATTCATTGGGACTATGCGCATTTCTGATAGTTGGTCCGAAGGATATAAGCTCTTTTATACCGCATCGATTTTTTATAATTCCGCATTCAAGTCCCGCATGTATTGCCAGAGTTTCAGGCTTTAGGTTAAACAGTTTTTCAAACTGCCTGGTAGCTACCTTCAGCAGCCTTGATTCGGTAGGTTCCCATCCCGGAAATTCGCCTTCTCTGCCGGTAGTAAAACCGTTTTTGGCAAATAGTTCGGCAATTTCAGATGAAAGAATGTTCATATTTTTGCTGCCGTAGCTTCTCTGAAAGGTCTTTACCGTAAGTGAACCGTTTCCTTTCGCGGATGCCAGATTAGATGAGGTGTAAACCGTGCCGCTTCTTCTTTCAATAACCCCGTTTGGTAGCTTATTTATCAAAATGATTATTCTTTTTGAAAAATCGGCACTCCAGCAACTTGTCAATTTTTCCTCTTTTATGTGCAACCTTATTTTCTCATCAGAGCACTGTTTTATCTTATCTATCTTGGTATTTAAAACCCGTTTTATATCTTGATTTAACGGAACAATGGAAACAGATGCGCTTCTTGGTATGGCATTTATTTTGTCTCCCGCATCAATTGATGCTATCTTTATATCAAATTTTTCAAGTGATTTCAGAATCTCAAAAAGCAGCTTTATCGCATTTATCCTGCCTTTATCAATATCGACCCCTGAATGTCCTCCCTTTAGCCCATCGATAGTAATCCGGTATCCTATCTCTGATATATCGATCTTGTCTATTTTTATCGTTCCGGTTGTAACAATTCCGCCGGCACAGCCCGTATAAATTTTTCCGAATTCCTCTCCATCAAGATTTATCAACGTTTTTCCGGTAACAAACTTTTTGGTTAACTTTCCTGCTCCGTTCAAACCGGTTTCCTCATCGACGGTAAAAAGAAGCAGAAGCGGAGGATGCGCGAATCGCTCATCCATCAAAGCAAGCATTGCCGCCACGCCTATGCCGTTGTCAGCCCCAAGCGTTGTGTTATTTGCAAAAATCTTGCCGTTTTCATATACAAGTTCTATAGGCTTGTTTTCAAAATCAAACGAACCGGAGCTCTCACATACCATATCAAGATGAGATTGAAGTATGACAGGCTCAGAGGATAAACCGGTTGACGGAACGCTTATCAAGATATTTCCATAACTATCCGCTTTATATACAAGCTTGCGTCTTAATGCCTCGCTAATCACATAATCGGCAACCGGCTTTTCGTTTCCAGAGCATCTTGGATATCCGCTTATATTGATAAACTGTCGCCAAAGTTCTTTAACTTCTATACCGGACTTTAGAACAGCATCAAAATTGCCTAAATCGATTTTTTTACGCATAGGTAGATTATAATACGATTTGTATTATTTTTCTATACCTACCCGAGCCTGAACGCCTTTGGTATAATAATGTTTTATCTCGCGCATTTCTGTTACCAGATCAGCCTGTTTGATAATCTTTTCGGTTGCCTTTCTTCCGGTTATAATCAACTCGATCGATTCAGGCTTACTTCTCATCAGATCAAGCAATCTTTCTTCGCTAAATAGCTTAAAATAGACCGCTATATTTATCTCATCGGCAATAACAACATCATAGATTCCCGATTTCATAGCCTCTCTTAAATCATCTAATCCTTCGCAAGCCAGTTTTTTGTCATCTTCAGTGGGCTCGTTATGTATAAAACATTCCCTGCCATATTGCTTCAGCTTGATATGCTCACCCAAATAAGGGCATTTTGACAATATATCAAGCTCGCTGTAATGCATACCTTTGACGAACTGCCCTATATAAACATACATCCCGCTTGCTGCGGCTCTTATGGCAAGACCCAATGCAGCGGTTGTTTTTCCTTTGCCATCACCCGTATAAACCTGTATATATCCTCTTTTCATACGATTTCCTCCTTTTGTAATTTGAGCTATATGCAAAATTTATCAATTTCTCTTCCTTATAAGCAGCCAAAGAAAGAACGGACCTCCAAGCAAAGAGGTTATAATTCCGGTAGGTATCTGAGCCGGAGGCACTACTATTTTTCCAATCTCGCTTGAGGCTGCAAGAAAAAATCCTCCGAAAAAGAATGAGCCCGCTAATACAAACTTGTGATCTTTGCCTACTATTAGCTTTATTATATGCGGAACCATCATTCCTACAAATCCGATAGGTCCGACAATCGAAACTATGATTGCGGTTGAAAGCGAGGTTAAAAAAAACAGCGCCGTTTTAACAGATGAAATATTTACTCCGTGAATCTTTGCAAACTCCTCTCCGGCTACAAGCAGATTAAGCTCGTCATAAAATCGAAATATTGCAAAGGATGAAAGTATAACCGTAGGAATCAATAGATAAACTTTATTATATCCGATTATACTCAGATTTCCCATTAGCCATCTGATAATTTCAAAAGAAACCGTAAAATTTGCAAGATATTGCATAAGCATAATTGCAGATGCAAAAAAAAAGTTTAAAGCCACCCCGGCAAGAAGCAGTCCGCCGGGTCTTTTTGAGATTCCGCCGAAAGCAAACACCGCTATTGTTGCAAATATCGCAGCAATAAATGCAGCAGCAGACAAAAAGATTTGAGAGGTTATTCCGGCTTGAATGCCTATTGCTGCGCCAAATGCAGCCGCAGAGGCAATTCCGAGTATATACGGAGTAGCCAAATCGTTTCTAAAAAGCGTCTGAAATACCGCTCCGTTCACAGAAAGTCCGGCACCGGCAAAAAATGCCAGCAGTATCTCCGGGATTCTTATCTCATAAAATATAACATTGTTTCCGTAATTTCTGAGAAACAACATAACAGCGGTGGTCACTATTGAAAAAAACAGGATAAAAATCAATCGACTTTTAGCTTTTGTATGCATCTATTGCTCTATTTCAGAAAGTTTAATCGGTTTGTAAAGCGGTGCAACATCGTTTTTGTTGATTTTTTCGGTTTGAAAACTTATAGCACCTGACCTCAGCGCTATAATACGGGTTGCAATTTTTGATATCCATTCCAAATTATGAGATGCAATCAGAACGGTTTTTTTCTTTGCTAATCCGAGCACTATTTTTCTGAGTTTTTCAGTATAATACGGATCAAGATAATTCGTGGGCTCATCCAAAATCAAAATCTTAGATTCGGTAACAAGTGAGGCGGCAAGCCAAGCAAGCTCAAGCTGACCGCCTGAAAGAGCGTCAAGCCTCCTATTTTCAAGCTCCTCTATTCCGGTTATGCTCATAATTTCCTTGCATACCGAAACCGCCTGAGAATCTTCATTCAGCAAAGAACGATAAGGATAGCGTGAAAAAAGTAAGAATTCCTTCAGCGTAAAAGGTACAGGTGCAATGTTTTGAGGCAAAAGTGAAACAGTTTTTGCAAGCTCACGTCGATTATACAGATTAATCCGCTTTCCAAATAGCTTTATTCGATCTGTTTTGTAAAATCCCGCAACGGATTTAAGCAGTGTTGATTTGCCAGCTCCGTTCGGTCCGATTATCGCGCAAATTTCATGTTCCTTGATTTTAAGCGTAATATTATCCAGAATTCGTTTTTTTGAAATGACAATATTCAGAGTCTCGATTTCAATTGCCATTGCTATTTACAGATTTTCTTAGCAGTTTGGAGAAATACTTCGGCAATTCTCGGAGAATTCACAAGATAGCGTTGCCCGATCAAATATATTATATGTCTTTTTTTAACGGCTTTTATTTTTAAAGAAGAAAAAGCGGTGCTATCAAGCCTTTTTTTATCAGAAATAATAAACAGATAGTCTGGATCAAGTTTTGCAATATTTTCAAGCGGAATCTGAGGCCAGCTAACGGTTCCTTTGTATGCGTTTTCTATGGAAAAAAGATTCAGCATATCAGAAAAAAATGTCTTGTTCCCTGCTGCTGTCGGTGGAAAGAGATCTCCTATCAGCACAAGAGCGGTTTTTTTTCTATTTTTTAAACAAATTTTTTTTGCCAAACCGAGCTTTTTTCTTGCCCGCTCCAGAACCATATCAGACTCATCGGTTTTGTTACAGATTTTTCCTATCATTTCAACCGAATCATACATATCAGCAAGGGTATCAAATTTGAGCAGTTTGTAATCTATTTTAAGCTGATTCAACTCAGGTATAATTTGGCGCTGATGGTAGGTTAAAAAAACCATATCAGGATGAATCTTGACTACTGCCTCTATATTCGGGTCGTAATAACCGCCGATCTTGAATATATGTTTTGTCTCTTTCGGCCATTTTGCATATCTTGTTATACCGACAATATTCTTTCCGAGATCAAGATAAAAAAGCGTTTCGGTAATCGAGGGTGCCAGTGAAACTATCTTGTTGCAGGCCGAATATGAGTTGGCTGTCATAATTAGGTTCGCAAAGGCAATAAGGGCGGCTTTTATGAAAAATCTGATATAGACTTGCCTATTATTGCACTTTGCAATCATTTTGCCTCCTATTTTTATGTTCTTTTGCCTTATTTTTCCTTGTCATTTATTCACTATAATCACCAGCCATCAAGATGAGACTGCCGCGCTCGGCGCTCGCAGTGACAGTGTGGAATAAGACTGCTTCGTCGCTATCCTCCTCGCAGTGACAGAAGGAGGTATCATTGCGAGCGACATTTTTCCCGGTCATTGCGAACGAACGCAAGTGAGTGAAGCAATCTCCAATTCAAAATCCATAATTCATAATAATTACCTACTTACCCGCTCAACCACTCACTAACCGCCATCCACTAATCATTACTCATTCTGTCAAAACTTTGCCGTTAACCCAAGAAGTGCGGTTCTGGGCTCAGTCTGATAGCCTTCTGCGGTTTCATAAAATTTATCGAAAATATTATCAAGCTTTGCTAACATTGTCAGATTTTTTGTCACCCTGTATTGAACCGCAGCATTCCAAACGCTG
>JALWSW010000162.1 GCA_027080125.1 Campylobacterales bacterium
TTGCGTTGATTTCAGAGGCAAGCTCCCTTGCATACATTATACGATTGCTTTGAATCTCCCGAACCGGTATACCTGTTAATTTTGCAAATTCTCCGGGATGAGGCGTTATTATTAGCTCTCCGTTATGTCTTTTGAGTCCGCTTATATCTGTGGAATTGAGCCCATCGGCATCTATTACTTTTGGAACGGACGTTGCCAGAACAGTTCTTACCAGTGCCCTTGTAGCGGTTGTAACCGAAAGTCCGGGTCCGATTGCCAAAGCCGTTTTTTTATTGAGCAACTGTGGCAATTTTTTAATTGCAACATATGATATCGCACCGTTTTCCTCAGGAAGCGGCAGACTCATAGCCGAGATTACCGTTGAGGCAAATACGCTGTTGAGCGATTCGGGAATGGCGCAGCTTACAAGACCTGTCCCTACTCTAAGTGCGGCATTAGCAGCCATAATCACTGCTCCCGATTTTCCTGTTGATCCGCCTACTATCAACAGATGTCCAAAATCTCCCTTGTGAGAATCAGGCTCTCTCCGAATGAACGGAGGCAGATTCTTTTTTTCTACAAATTCTATGTTTGAATTTATTTCCGAGATTACCGAACTCGGTATCCCTATATCCTCGATAAAGATTTTTCCCGCATATTTAAAGCCCGGAGCGCTAAATATGCCAAGTTTTGGCACCTGATATGTAACTGTGATATCGGCTTTTACGGCTATTTCGTTTATCGCTCCCGTTTTGCCATTGACTCCAGAGGGAATATCGCAGCTTATAACCGGTTTTCCCGCTTTATTTATCTCCTCCATGATTTTTGCATAAAATCCGGAAGGTTTTCGCGATAATCCTGTTCCGAAAATTGCATCGACAATAATGTCCGAACCGGTTATATATTTGGAGCGCACCTCTTTCTCTATCGAGTTTACTCCGCATAACCTTGCAAGCTCAAGTTCCTTGCCTGTCAGCTCATCCGTCTTTTCGGGATTGATAATCAATGCGTTGACCCTGTAACCGTGATTGGCAAGATAGCGAGCAGCTACAAGCCCGTCACCTCCGTTGTGTCCGGGACCGCAGACAACCAGAACGTTGCAAGCAGAGTAATGATTGGCAATGATTTTTGCAGTGGCGCTGCCAGCGTTTTCCATAAGTATCTGCTGGTCTATTCCCAATCTTATCGCTTGCGCGTCCATAATTCTCACTTCTTCGGGAAAATAGAGCTTCATCGGCACCTCTGTGTATTGAATTTATACGATGGAAGATTATCATTTTTGAAATGAAGCGTCAAGGGTTTGCATTGTGAAAGAATCATCAGATAGCCAGGCAAAAACCGATAAAAAAGGTCAAACGCTCCTGAAATATCTTACCGGATGCGGTATTGAGAGCAGAAGAAAACTGCTTGCAGCCATAATGGAAGGCAAGGTAAGTGTAAACAGACAAATTATCAGGGAAAGCGGCTATACAGTTTCAGAAAAAGATGTCATCTACTATAAGGGAAAACGGGTAGAAAAACAAGAGCTGCTCTATTTTGCGTTTAACAAACCGATTCGCGTGATAACAACGCTTTATGATAGCAGAAGAAGAAAAACAGTGGCTGATTTTTTCAGAGGATTGCCGCGGGTGGTTCCGGTGGGAAGATTGGATTATATGTCCTCAGGACTCCTGATAATGACAAATGATGGGGCTCTTATGCATAAACTTATGCATCCGAAGTACGAAATAGAAAAAGAGTATCTTGTTAAGATTGATAAAATTCTTCCAAATGATATAATCAAGTATCTTGCCGGTGGCATTGAGCTTGACGGCGATAAAACGGCACCGTGCAAGATTGTTGTTAAGAGTCGCATAAAAGATGGTAAACATTCTTCAATGTCTGTCTTTATGACTCTTCATGAAGGAAAAAACAGAGAGATACGTAGGATGATGGAAAAAGTTGGCGCAAAGGTTTTATCGCTGAAGCGCATTAGATATAAAAATGTTTTTTTGGGCAATCTGCCTGAGGGCAGCTACAGAAAACTTACCAAGCATGAAATTTATGGGTTACGCAATGATCTGCCTTGAAAAAAAGGGGGAAAGATGGCAACAAAGATTATCGTAAGCTCTAATCCGTTCTCAATAAGAATTGCCAAAATTGTGGATGGAGAGCTTGTCAGATACAATGTATGTATATCAAATGAGGTTACAGGCAATATATATAAGGGTATTGTGAGGCATATCGTTCCGGGTATGGAAGCTGCGTTTGTCGATATCGGTTTGGAAAAAGACGCATTCTTATGCACATCCGATCTTTATATCGGTCCTGACGATTTTTATCTTTTTGCACTTTCTCATTACGATGAAGAAAGTTTCCTGAAATTTAAAAAGGACAGTTTCGGAAGACCTTTGCATATTAAGGACGCCATACAAAAAGGACAGTCCGTTATTGTTCAGGTGGTTCGCCCTCCTTCTCACGATAAAGGAGCAAGGGTTTCGACATATCTGACCATACCCGGAAGATATGTGGCGCTTCTTCCTAAATCTTCTAATATCGGGGTTTCAAAAAAGATAAAAAATTCTGAAAAAAGAAAAATGCTGCACGAGTTATTGGAAAAATATCAGGAAGATGAAATCGGCATGATAGCAAGAACCGCATCATCGGATGCCACAAAACGACAGATTGTTGAGGATATAAAAGATTGTCTGAAAACATACAGACGCATAAAAACTGCAGCCATAGATAATCCGGCTCCTGCGCTGCTTTATAAAGAGAACGATTTTGTAATAAAGGAGCTGCGTGATAATATAAAACCGATTGATGAGATTATTGTGGATGATTCCTCAGTTTTTAATCGTATTTCGGATTTAAGCTGGATTAATGCGAAAATAAAGATGTATAGGGAATCCGAGCCTCTTTTTGATTTCTACGGAATATCTAAAAAGTTACCTGAACTATATGCCAGACATTTACCGCTTAAATCAGGCGGCAGCATCATAATAGATGAGACAGAAGCGCTGGTTGCAATTGATGTAAACAGCGGCAAAACTGTTGGAAAATCGCTCGAGGAGACAATTTTTATGACAAATATGGAAGCTGCCGAACTTATAGCCAAACAGATAAAACTGCGTAATCTCGGAGGGATAATTATTATAGATTTTATTGACATGGTAGATGATAGTCATAAACAAAGCGTAGTTGATCATTTAAGGGAGCATATGGCAGGTGACCGGCTGAAATATCGCGTAAATGAGATTTCGACCCTTGGATTGGTTGAGATGACAAGAAAACGCACATCCGGCTCACTTTCGGAGATAACAGGTATTCAATGTTCGGTTTGCAACGGGGCAGGCAGATTAAAATCACCCGAGAGCATAGCTTCCGATATTTTTGAACAGATAAGAAGGCTTTCTATTGCCAATCCGGATCAAAATATCTATGTTGAAGCTTCATCCTCTGTTGCCAAACTTATTGCTCCTTTAAGGATTAAAAATCTTGTCGTCAAATCAAACGATAAGTGGAAGGAGAGATACTCTGTAAAAGGATTTAAGAAAATTGTATAGGAGTTAGAATGATAAATCGTTACAAATTACCGGAAATGGGAGATATCTGGGAGAGGAAAAATCGCTATGATGCATGGCTCATGGTGGAGTTGGCATCTTTAAAGGCTCAATCAGAGCTTGGAATGATATCAGAGGATGACTACAAAAAAATCGAAAAGAACGCGAGATTTGATATTAATCGGATTGATGAGATCGAGAAAGAGACCCGCCATGATGTCATTGCGTTTTTAACTTCGGTAAGGGAAAATCTTTCTGAAGAAGGAAGACTTATTCATTACGGAATGACTAGCTCAGATACCATAGATACGGCTAACAGTGTTATTCTGCTACAGGCTATTGATATTATTGAGTCTGACATAACAACACTTCTTGATTCTCTGAAAGCTCAGGCTTACAGATACAAAAAACTGGCAATGGTGGGAAGAACTCACGGGATACATGCGGAGCCTATAAGCTTGGGGCTCGTTTTTGCGCTCTGGTATTCGGATATGAGCCGCAATCTTTCAAGAATCGTAAGGCTTAAAGAAATTGTCGGGGTCGGTAAATTTTCCGGAGCAGTCGGCACGTATGCGCATCTTCAGCCTGAGATTGAAAGAAGGGCTTGCAAGATTTTGGGCTTGAAACCAGCCTTGATTTCCAATCAGATAATCCAACGCGACCGCTATGCAGATTATTTATGTACATTGGCAATTATTGCCTCAACTATTGAAAAAATAGCCACTCAGATAAGACATTTTTCAA
>JALWSW010000163.1 GCA_027080125.1 Campylobacterales bacterium
TTGAAGAGTCGCACCATATTTTAAAATATGGCGACCTGTTTGTCATGCTGAATCGATACGGCAATATAGAGCCGCTGAATCTAACTGATGGTTTATATTATAAAGACACGAGGTTTTTGTCGAAGCTGGAGCTAAGATTTATCGATGCGCTGCCCCTTTTTCTCAGTTCGGCGGTAAAATCGGACGAAGCTGTTTTGACTGTCGATCTGACCAATCCGGATATCCGTAAAGACGGCAAATTTATACCGAAAGGAAGCATACATCTTTCCAGAAGTAAATTTTTGTTCCGAAACTGCTACTACGAACGCATAAGGTTGTCAAATTATGGAGCCTCAAAGGTTGCTCTGCCGATACTGTTTTGCTTTGCTGCCGATTTTAAAGATATCTTCGAGGTACGCGGTGCGCAAAGGAAAAGAAGAGGAGAAAGAACCGTTTCGATAGAGAAAGATTCCGTCGAGTTTGTTTACAGCGGATTGGACAAAATTATCCGCAAAACAAAACTCAAATTTTCTTTAAAACCGGATTATCTGACTTTTGAAAATGCATCATTTTATATAACGTTTGAGCCAAAACAGAGGTTTGAAATTTTTCTTAGTGTTATCTGCGCTATCAAAGATGATTATGCAGAATTGCCATATAGTTTTGCCTTAAAAGGCGCAAAAGATCACTTTACGGGTTTGAGAAAAACAGAATGCAATATCGTTACCTCCAATGAGCAATTCAACAGTTGGATAAACCGATCAATGGCAGATATTCATATGATGATTACGAACACATCTTACGGTCTTTATCCTTACGCCGGAATCCCGTGGTTTTCTACGGTTTTCGGGCGAGATGGCATCATTTCAGCTTTTGAATTTCTTTGGATTAATCCGGATGTTGCAAAGGGAGTGCTAAGATATCTTGCTAACACTCAAGCCAAAAATTTTTCCGATCTGTTTGATGCAGAACCGGGCAAGATAGTTCATGAAATAAGAAGAGGTGAGATGGCAAACCTGAAAGAAATTCCGTTCGGAAGATATTACGGAAGCGTTGATGGCACACCGCTTTTTGTGATGCTTGCAGCCTCCTATTATGACAGAACCGGCGATATCGAGTTTATAAAATCTATCTGGAATAACATCGAAGCAGCAATTAAATGGATTGATGAGTTTGGAGACATTGACGGTGATGGTTTTATAGAGTACAACGGCAACAGAGAAGGGCTTATTCAGCAAGGATGGAAGGATTCATCTGATTCGGTATTTTACAAAGACGGCACCCTTGCAAAAGCTCCGATAGCATTATGCGAGGTTCAGGCGTATGTCTACGGGGCAAAACTCGGCGCTGCGAAATTGGCAAAACTGCTCGGATATTTTAAAAAATCTACCGAGCTTTTCAGAAGCGCAGATAAACTTAAAAGAAAATTTGAAGATATGTTCTGGACAGATGAGATTTCCACATACGCTCTTGCCTTGGATGGCGACAAAAGGGCTTGCAAGGTTAAGGCATCCAATGCGGGACATTGTCTTTTTACTGGCATTGCATCAGCTAATCATGCCAAAAAAGTTGCCGATCTGCTTTTGAGCCCGGAACTGTTTTCCGGTTGGGGAATCAGGACGCTTGCCAGCAGCGAGAATCGTTACAATCCGATGTCTTATCATAACGGATCAATCTGGCCGCATGATAATGCGTTAATAGCATACGGGCTGGCGCGTTACGGCTTTAAAAAGGCGGTTTTAAAAATTTTAAACGGTTTCTATGAGGCGTGCGGTTATTTTAATCTCAAAAGACTGCCCGAACTGTTTTGCGGTTTTGAAAGGGAATCAGGCAGGGCGCCTACGCTTTATCCGGTTGCCTGTCCCATTCAGGCATGGTCTGCTGCGACTGTATTTATGCTGATACAAGCCGCTCTTGGGCTATATATAGATTCTGAAAAATCCTCAATAATTTTTAACAAACCGGTTTTGCCGCATTACTTGAAATGGCTGAAGATAAAAAATTTGAGAATAGGAAACAGGTCGGCAGATTTATATTTATGGAGATCGGATTCTGATGTGGGAATAAATGTTGTAAACAGACAGGGTAATATTGAGATAATAGTAATTAAGTAGGCCAAATTTATTTCAACCATAAAGCTGCGATTTCAGCAAAAGCCTTTTAATAAAGAAGACATAATTACACTTTTTGCCTCTCATTGCAGGCAGGGCAAGCAGGCATTTTTGCCTATAATTGGTATTCAACTGTCTGCTAACAGCTAACTGCCGGCTGCCGTTGAGATGGCATAGCCATATCTTGCAGTAACGAATTATCCTGTTCTAAAAAATTTTGCGGCAATAAGCAATATTAACAATATACATTCCGCTAATGCTTTATAATATTTAGGATAATGCTTGACATTGTCTATATGTTTTATAATAATGGGGTAGTTTATTTTAAGAGGATCTAACGTGCGTTTTATTCTTTTTTTGATTTTTATTCTTTTTACGGTTGTCACACCTGTAAGGGCAAGCGCGCATCTGCAAAAGGTTTCGATTGCTTTGAAATGGAAACACAGCTTTCAATTTGCAGGATACTATGCTGCTATAGAACAAGGATATTACAAAGATGAAGGAATAGATGTCAAGCTTATACCTTATGATTTTAAAACAAACTATATTGATAGAGTTCTTGACGGAAAAGCACAGTATGGTACAAGCGACAGTTCGCTTGTCCTTGAATATTTAAGGGGGAAACCGATAGTTCTTGTCAGTCAAATTTTTCAGCATTCACCGCTTGTTTTTATCGCAAAACAAAAAACAGGTATCATAAGCCCTTATGAAATGATAGGAAAAAAAGTTGCTTATATTTCTGAAAATGAAAGCAGTGCTTCGCTGACTGCAATGCTAATTGAAACTATAGGCAGCTTAAAAAAGATCAATATCTTACCCTATACAAACCATACTTTGTCAGATTTTCTCAATGACAAAATAGATGTTATATCTACATACAGCACAACTCTTCCTACACCCAAAGAACTTAAAGGAAGGTCTATCAATATAATATCTCCTCAGAATTATGGTATAGATTTTTATGGGGATAATCTTTTTACCACAAAAAAAGAGGCGACTCTACATCCGGACAGAGTTAAAAAGATAAGAGATGCAACGATAAAAGGGTGGAAATATGCTCTGAATCATCCTGATGAAATTATCAAACTTATTAAATCAAAATATCATTCCAGACAATCCTACGATCAACTTTTTAAAGAATATCGGGGAACCAAAAAAATGATACTTCCGAATATAGTTCCGATAGGTTATACAGATCCCAGCAGATTTGAAGGGCTGGTAAAGATATATAAAGAGCTTGGTTACTCATTTAAAAATCGTTCTTTAGATGACTTTTTCTTTGCTATCAACACAAAACATCAAGGGTTACTGAACTTAAATGTCAAAGAGAGAATGTGGCTAAAAAAACATAAAGTTTTTAAATGTTATCTCTTTAAACTTCCCTCCGCTTACTATAAATGACACAAAAAGCGGTAAATTACTTGGTATGGGGCGAGACTATCTTGATATCATCTCTAAAAAACTTGGCATAAAATTTCACTATGAGTTTGCGAACTCTTTAAAAGGTATCATAAAAAAGATACAAGAGGGCAAAGCAGATATATATCCTTTGCTTCGCAAAAACAAAATATATGCAAATCTGGTAAAAAATACCCATACCCTTTTTAAAGAATATAATCTTGTTGTAAATCATATCAATGATCCTTTTATCGATAATATTTCGCAGCTAAAATATAAAAAAGTAGCTATCCGTAGATACTCTTCACTTATCAAAATATTAGGAAAACGTTATCCAAGTATAATATTTGTCCCTGTTGATTCTACATCACAGCTTCTCGAAATGGTTAAAAATCATCAAGCAGATGATGCCATAGCTCCTGTGCCTGCAATATATTACACTATAAGGCATAACCAATACTCTAAGTTAAAAGTTGCGGGAAGACTACCTTTTATCTCATTTTTTACAGTGGGTTTAAATGCAAAACTTCCTCAGGAAGCCTTATCGGCTTTCAACAAAGCAATTGATTCAATTTCACAAAAAGAGCGAAATGATATATACAACAAATGGGTTGCTTCCCGACTTGTTACAAAACCGGATTACACGTTTGTTTATGAGATAATAGCAATTTTACTTCTGGTGATGCTTTCACTGATCATCTTTAACCGTTTTATGGCAAGTGAAATTAAGAAGAGAGAAAAAATTCAGAAAGAGTTGGTAAGAGCAAGAGAGAAAGCAGATGATGCAAATAGGGCAAAGTCCGAATTTATAGCCAATATAAGCCATGAAATACGAACTCCTATGAATGCAGTTGTAGGATTTGCGGAACTCCTGGAAAATACGAAATTGGATATGAAGCAAAACAGTTATCTTATATCTATAAAATCAGGAATTAACGCCCTTTTGAAGATTATAAGTGATATTCTGGATATTTCTAAAATTGAAGCGGGAAAGATGAATCTGGAATATGAAGCCGTCAACCTTTCTTTGTTATTAGAAGAAGTTGAGGCGCTTTTTGCCCATGAGATAGAAAAAAAGGGGCTTGAATTTAGAATTGTTATTCCCGGGGATCTTCCGTATTCATTTGTGCTGGATTCTGCGCGAATTCGTCAAATTCTTTTTAATCTGGTTGGAAATGCCATCAAATTTACAGATCATGGATATATTTATGTCATCGTAGAGCAGCATATCACAAATATTGATGAACATGCAAGCAAGATCGATTTGGCTATAAAGGTTAAAGACAGTGGTGCGGGCATCTCTGAAAAGGATCAAAAACTTATTTTTGATAAATTCATTCAAAAAACAAATCAGAGTTATAAAAAATACGGTGGCACAGGTTTAGGGTTAAATATCTGTAAAAAACTTGCCAACATGATGAATGGCGACATCTCCGTAGAGAGCGAACTTGGCAAAGGCTCTGTTTTTACTCTTTATCTACGTGATGTAACAGTAAGCTCTGTTGTAAAAAGTGCCCCTGCTTTATATGATGAAGATGTTGTTTTTGAGCAGACCAAAGTGCTGATTGTTGATGATATTTTAGAAAATCGTATTTTGCTGAAAGAGCAGTTTAAAGATACAAAACTTCTTTTTCTTGAAGCTGAAAACGGGAAAGAGGCAATTGAAAAAGCTGTCAGAGAGCAACCTGATCTTATACTTATGGATACAAAGATGCCTGTTATGGATGGATTTGAAGCAGGAGATAAGATAAAGTCTGATCCAAGAACAAGCCATATTCCCATTATTGCACTTACAGCATTTATTTCCGATGCCGATAAAGTCAAAAATGGTCTCTGTTTTGATCTTCTTTTGCGCAAGCCAGCGCGAAAAAAGGAAATAGTAACCGCTTTTACAAGGTTTCTTCCTCATGAAGCTTTTAATGAACCTTCAGAGAAAAATGCCAAAATAGAATCAAAAAATTTCGAAGTAAAAATTGATAAAAAAAATCTGAAAAACCTCTTGAAAGATATAGAAATGAATATAACACCGATTTATGAGAAAGCGCAAAAATACGGCTCATTTGATACTATTAAAAAGTTTAGCAATTCTTTGGAGATAGCCGCTGTTAAATATGGATGCGATCAGCTTGCAATGTATGCGCGGGAATTAAATCAATTTGTTTTGGTTTTTGATGTTAATGGAATAGAAACAAAGATGGCAGAATACAAAGATATAATCGGCTCTATTGGCAGTGACAATGAGCAGAAAATTTAAGATTCTTATCGTAGATGATAATCCTAAAAATATTCAGGTTCTTGCCCTGATTTTGCAGCAAGAGGGATATGATCTTGCATTTGCAACAAGCGGAGAAAAGGCTTTGAAGATTGCCTCAGAGGTGCATATTGATTTGATTTTGTTGGATGTTATGATGCCCGGTAAAGATGGATTTGAGACTTGTAAGGAGCTTAAAAACAGTCTGAAAACCTCAAAAATACCGGTTATATTTTTAACGGCACTTAGCGATAAAGAGAATATAATAAAGGGTTTTTCAATCGGTGGAATCGATTATGTGACAAAGCCATTCAATACCAAAGAGTTGCTTATTCGCGTTAAAACTCACCTTCAATTAAAAGATTATGAGAATAATCTTGAATATAAAGTTCACGAGTTAACCAAGGAAATAGAAGCTACGCAAAGAGAAATTATATTTATAATGGGTGCTATAATCGAAAGCAGATCAAAAGAAACAAGCAATCATGTCAAAAGAGTGGCGGAGTATTCAAAGCTTTTGGCACTGCTTTACAGCTTGCCTTTTGAAGAAGCAGAGTTGCTGAGAGAAGCGTCTCCCATGCATGATATCGGCAAAGTAGGTATTCCGGATGCCATATTAAACAAATCGGAAAAGTTAACTTCGCGCGAGTGGGAGATCATCAAAACACATGCAGAGCTAGGCTATGATATACTTAAATATTCGCAAAGAAGCATATTAAAAGTCGCATCTATTGTAGCATTTGAGCATCATGAAAAATGGGATGGAAGCGGATATCCTCGGGGATTATCAGGCGAAAATATCCATATATATGGCAGAATTACAGCTTTGGCGGATGTGTTTGATGCGCTTGGTTCAAAGCGTATCTATAAAGATGCATGGCCTATGGATAAAATCTTAAAATATATACGAAATCAGAGCGGAAAACATTTTGAACCAAAACTTGTGAAGCTTTTTAACGAAAATCTTGATGAATTTTTGAGGATCAGAAGTAGGCTGAAAGATATGTAAGCTTGAATTTAATAAATATTTTTCCTGATTCTTTATACAAATAGATTTTAGCAAAACGTTTTGGAAAATTGACAGTAAGGGCAATTTATGATATAAAATTAAGACTCAATTAATTTCAAATTATCAGGAGAGAAGCATGAAGCAAACGGTTCCTATAATTTCTTTCGTTGGATATCATAATTCCGGCAAAACAACTCTGCTTTTAAATGTTATTGATGAGCTTATGGCACAAGGCATATCGGTTGGCGTTATCAAACATGATCCTAAGGGAAAGGCAAGGATAGATGAGGGCAAGCATGACAGCTCTCTTTTTTATCGACAAGGAGCAAAAGAGGTTGCGCTAATATCACTAAATTTCAGCGCAATCAAGATCAGAGGCAATCAGAAATTGAAAAAAATTGTCGCCTTTTTTGATGATGTGGATATTGTACTTGCAGAAGGGTTTAAATCCGATTCAAGCGTTTCTAAAATATGGGTTGAAAGCGAAGAGGATCACTTAAACGATCTTTCTGAGATAAATCCGATTATAGCGCTTGTAGGCAACCAGGATTACGGCTTCGGTTGTCCCGTTTTCCGAGCAAATCAGGTTGAAGAGCTTGCCGAGCTGATTATAAGTCATGCCAAATTGGCTTAAAATTTATCAGACCGATTGACATCAAGCAGTTTTTTTCCGATTTCAAGCTGAGCGGGAGTATTGATATTGAAAAAGGAGACAAGGTCTTTGTCAAATTTTCTCATTTCCTTCTCGTAAATATAGCGGACCTTCAGTTTTCTCAACATCGTCTTTAGCGAAAATATATTGTTCTTTAATGCTTCCTGAATGACATTCAAACAGCTTTTTTTGTAGAATGCGAATGTGGTTTGCGGCATTTCATAAAACGGAACAACCGCATCTATATTACCAGATAATTTGGAGCCCAGAAATCGGATAAGACCCTTTTGCGCAAGCGGCATATCACCTGATATCAAAAATACCGCTTCCTGCTCAACCGTTTTGAGAGCAGAATAGAGACCGACCAGTGGAGTTGATGCCGGATACAGATCAGGTATAAAAAATTTATCTTCTATATAACGATTCGAGGTTTCCTTGCCTGAGACGTAAACCGGAAACAGCTCGGAAACCGTCGAGATGACATAATCAATCATCCTGTTTCCGGAAATCTCTATTATCAGTTTATTTCGTCTCATTCTGCTGGAGCTGCCACCAGCCAAAACGACACCGGCAACCCCGACAGAAACAATATTACCTACTCTTTTACTCCGAGTTTTATGAGTATTTTCTCAAGCAGACACCAGTCCGTAAATGCCGATTGCATCATGTTAGCACCTACAAATAGCGTGAATGCAAACCACCATTTATTGACAAAAAGTCCCAGAAGAACGGATGCTACGACGAAAAATCCAGGTATCAAACGCATATAAGCCTTTAAATTCATCTCTGCTTCTCCTTAAAATTAAAAGCCTGCCTTTTCCCGTTCCAAAAGAAACTCCCAACGCTCATCGGTCAGTTTTTGAATTCTCTCAAGCGTTTCTTTACCCTGAGGTGTAAACAGATGTGCATAGCGTTTTTGACCTTTAAGATATGCCTCTACTGGCAGTTTATTTTTTGGTTTGACATTTACCTTACTTCTTCTGTTTTCAATCTCATAGAGAGGCCAGATGCAGGTCTCAACGGCAAGTTTTGCATAATTTATGGTATCTTTCGGGTCATATCCCCAACCGGTTGTGCATGGCTGAATAACATTCAGATACGCCGGTCCGTTCTGCTTGAGCCCCTTTTTGACCTTTTTGATCAAATCCATCCAGTGCGACGGTGAGGCTTGCGCCGCATAGATTCCGTGAGCTCCCATTATCTCTACAATCTCTTTGCGCTTCTGTTTTTTTCCTATCGGGTCGATTGCTCCTACTGCGGAGGTTGTTGTTCTTGTACCATACGGGGTTGCGCTTGATCTCTGATTGCCCGTATTTTGATATGCCTCGTTGTCATCACAGACATACAAAAACCGATGCCCTCTCTCTGCTGCCCCTGATAACGCCTGAAGTCCTATATCGTAGGTTCCTCCGTCACTTCCAAACGCAATGAAGACAATTTTATCATTATCAAGCTTTCCTCTTCTTGATAATGATCTATACATAGCCTCTGCGCCTGAAATAGTAGCTGCGGCATTTTCAAACGCATTATGTATCCAAGGGATATTCCAGCTTGAATACGGATACAATCCGGTGCAGACCTCCAGACATCCGGTCGCATTTGACATAACCGGCTGATATCCTTCTTGTAAGGCAGTATTGAGGACCATCCTGATAATAATCGAATGTCCGCATCCGGGACACAGCCGATGCCCTCCTTCCAAAGATTCTTTATTCAATGCAAGTTTATTTAAAAACGAAAGTTTTTTTGCCATCTTTCCTCCTCTGCTTAAGCGCGAAGATTTATGTAGTTGACCGGGCTAACGGTCTTGCCTTCGGCTGCATCTTTGAGCTGCTCTATCACCTCTTTCACATGTTCAACGGTTGTATCGCGCCCGCCAAGACCATAGGTATAATTTATAATAGGCACGGTTGAATTGCCATACATCGCAGATCTCACATCCGTGCACAGTGCGGCGGTTTGAGCACCTGCTGATATACATCTGTCAAATACGCCTATCGCTTTTGCCCCTTTCAATGCATCTATGACATCTTTATATGGAAACGGCCTGAAAAGTTTTACGCGCACAAATCCTGCCGAGACGCCGTTTTCCCGCATCTGGTCAACCGCATCCTTGATTGTTCCGCTTACCGCACCCATTCCAACAACGATAAGTTCCGCATCATCGCTTCGATATTTTTCGATTACTCCATAAGAACGTCCGAATTTTTCGCCGAACTCTTGATCTATCTTCTTTGTAGCCTCATAGGCGCTTAGAAGCCCTTCCAACTGATTTCTTCTGTTCTCATAATACCAATCAGGCGGTGCCCAAGCTCCGAAGGTTACAGGATGCTTTGTATCCAACAGCGAAAATTTGGGATGATATTCTCCTATAAACTCTTTTACCGCCTCATCATCTTCCATATACCAGTTTTCAACCGTATGACTTATGTCAAAACCATCGGCAATCGGCATTACCGGCGTAAGAACGGATTCGGTTTCGGCAATTCTTACTCCCTGTATAATTGTATCGTAAAACTCCTGAGAATCCTGACAGAACAGCTCCACCCATCCGGATTCCCTGACTCCATACACATCGGAAAAATCTCCGTGAATATTCAACGGTCCCGAAAGTGCCCTTGCCACAACCGGAGCAACAATCGGAAGCCGCATCCCTGAGGCTATATACAATATTTCAAACATCAATGCCAAGCCGTTGGCACTTGTTGCCGTCATAACCCTTCCGCCTGATGCTGAGGCTCCCACGCAGGCGCTGATTGCGGAATGCTCGGACTCAACCGTGACAAACTCTGTCGTCATCTTTCCATCGGCGATAAACTGTGAGACGTTCATCGGAATCGGGGTTGAAGGGGTAATCGGGAAAGCCGCAATTACATCCGGATTTATCTGTCTTATTGCATGTGCGGCTGCTTCATTGCCTGATAATGCAACTCTTTTGCTCATTTTTACTCCTTATTAAAGGCTGTCTTGATTTTTTCTTCCAAAGAAAGATCCTTTGCCTCTTCTTCCGGCAGCATAGTTAAAGACTTAGGATCGGTAGGACATTGTTCAACGCAGATACCGCAACCCTTGCACTTAAAATAGTCAATACCTGCCATATGCCCTTCTTTGGTTATTATTGCCGTATCCGGACATCCTAGCCAGCACATCATACAATCTATGCAGGTATCGGCATTCCAAACCGGTTGCTCGTTACGCCAGGAACCGGTTTCATATGTCCTGCTGTTGCCTGCCTCAGTTACCATACCTCCTATTTCTATAGATCTCCAGCCCAGCAGATTGCCGTTTTTATCACATCCGGGGATTATAAAATCGTTCTTTCCGCTCATTTTAAGAAATCTCCTCGAAGGCTCTTCCTATGGAACGCAGATTGCCCTCTATTACTTTATTTGAAAATTTTCCCTGTTCCTCGAAAAGTTCCTTTGTAATCTTTAAAATCTCATCTTTGGAAAAAATTCCCGTAATTTTTGCCAGCGCACCCATCATCGGAGCGTTGGGAATTGCCTTTCCGAGCTCTTCCTTGCTTATTCGGTTAGCATCTACGACATACACTTTGAAACGGTTCGGATCGATGCCAATCTCTTTGACAATCTCATCTTTTTCTTTAGCCGAGTTGATGATAATGCTTGCTCCTTCTTTTGCTCCTTCTGCAACATTGACTATTCCAACCAGACTCGGATCCAAAAGAATCACAACATCAGGTGCCATATTCAAAGAGTGTCGCCTTATCGGAGAGTCCTCGATTCGTGTAAATGCCGCAACCGGAGCTCCGCGTTTTTCGGCTCCATATATCGCAAATCCTTGTACATATTTATTCGGATCATACGCAACCAACTCAGCAATGGTCTTTGCGGCGGTGACTGCCCCCTGACCGGCTCTGCCATGCCAGCGTATATTGAGTTTTGAGGCCATTTTACCCCTCCTTAATAGTTTATCCATCTAATAATAGTTTGATTAATTATGCTGTCAAATAGTTTTTATGCCAAATTTAAACAGTTGCGCCACTTTTTAGGAAGAAGTATCGGCTTTTTCTCCTCGTTCATACATACCGAATCGATTGTAGCCTCGCAGATTAGCTCCGTCTCTACCGTTAATTTATACTGAAACAGGATACTTGCCGCCTTTATCGAACCGATTGTAACATCAACATTTAGAATATCTCCGAATTCAGCCGGTTTTCTATATCTGATATTGACCTTTCTTACCGCAAGATAAACCGATTTTTTATGCCATTTTGTGATATCGATGCCGCAGGCTGCCATAAAATCGGTTTTGGCTCGTTCGAGAAACTTGAGATAGTTTGCAAAATACACCACACCGGCGGCATCCGTATCCTCGTAATAAATCTTATATCTAAATCTCATTTTTTAAAATCTGCTTTGTAAGGCGCTTACCTAATTCTACACCTGGCTGATTGAATGCGTCAATATTTAAAATCTCTCCGGTAATAGCTGTTGCAATCATCAGATTCATCGTCAGCAAACCGAACGAATACTCCGAAGAGGAATCAACTTCAATGGAAACAACCGGCGAATCTTTTGCAATAGTTTGTTTTGTAGCCTCATATTCCGCCTGCTTTATCTCGCCTAAAGAGCGTTCTGACAGATAGTCAAACTGTTTGAATTCAGGGCTGATTCGAAGCTTTTCGCCTTTTTCCACCGGTCCCTGAATAAAGCAGAACAGCTTATCAAGCGGACCTTCTCTATAAAGCTGAAGCTGACTATGTTGATCGGATGCGCCACGCGCAACTATCGGCGTTTGACCGACCCTTACTCTATTTCCGTTTTTATCGACAAGTTTTCCAAGACTCTCAGCCCAGAGCTGACGAAACCAGTAAACGCAATGAAGCAGTTTTTCAGAATAGCAAAACAGAACGAGGTTACTTTTGCCTTTCTTTAAGAATTCCGATGCAATCACGGCAAACAGATATGCAAACGTAGGCTCTTCTGAAGCGAGATTTTTTATAGCCTGCCTTGCTCCCTCAATCAGTTTTTCCGTATCATATCCAAGAAAATTCGCAACTGCCATTCCAACCGGGCTAAACAGTGAATATCTTCCGCCTACATTCTCCGGTATCAAAAAACGTTTGATGCCGTGCTTATCGGCATATTCCTTCAAAAATCCGCTTTCTCCGGTGCTGATTATAATCTGCTCCTTCTGTTTTTTGTTCAGATGATTTATCAAATGGATAAAATTTGCTATCGTTTCGGCGGTAGAGCCGGACTTGCTTACGATATGATAAAGCGTTTCAGAACTATAGGTTGAGGAAAAAAAGGAATCTCCTATATCGTCTATGAATTTTACCGATTTACTCTCTGGAACACCCAAAAACGAGCAAAGCGCCTGAGCGCCAAGCACCGATCCGCCCATTCCGACTTGCACAAAGCGCTTCCATCTGCCTTCTTGTTTTTTAAAATAGTTTGTCAACTCATCATCACTTTTTATCTGAAGAAAACCCCACCTCTTTGCAGCTTTGCGAATCGAATCTTTCAGCTCAAGGCAGCTTTTCTCTATCTTTTCTATAAGCGCTCTGTCAAAAAACTCTTTATATAAGAATTTCATAAAATCTTTTTTATGCGATTATTTTCATCGACCAACACGATTTTAGGCTTGAACCCTTCGAGGCGAGTTTGCTCGATCATAGCATAGGAAACGATTATTATCAGATCGCCCACCGAAGACATTCTTGCAGCCGCTCCGTTCAAACAGATTGTGCCACTTCCGGCTTCGCCATAAAGGCAATAAGTGGTATATCTATTGCCATTATTTATATCGTATATGCTTACCTGCTCATACGGTATAATTCCGGCTGCAGTTGCCAATTCTTCATCAATCGTTATGCTTCCTTCATAGTTGAGATCTGCTTGAGTAACGGTTGCCCTATGAATTTTGCCTTTCATCATATTAAACAGCATCTATCCCCCTATAGCCATATATTATCAATTAATCTTGTTTTGCCGAAAAAAACCGCCAGAGAAAGCAGGGTGTTGCCTTTCTCTATCCTGTCAAGCTCGTTCAAATTATCTATTCTGTTAAATGAGATGTAATCGATCTTTGCCCCTTCTGCTTTTGCTATCTCCTCTCGTATCAGTTTTTTTAAACTGTCGCAATCTTTTTCTCCGGATTCAAACGCCTTTTTCGCCCTCATTAATCCTTTATACAAAAGGGTTGCCTCTTCTCTCTGTTTTTTATCAAGATAAACGTTTCTGCTTGAATATGCCAAGCCGTCCGGCTCTCTTACGATTTCAACCGGCACTATTGAAACAGGCATATTAAGATCGCTTACCATCTTTTTTATCACGATTAACTGCTGGGCGTCTTTTTTTCCGAAAAACGCAAAATCGGGCATAACCATCATAAAAAGTTTTGCAACAATTGTAGTAACGCCTTCAAAATGCGTCGGTCTGCTTTTTCCCTCAAGCACCTCCGTCAGCTTCTTGACCTTTACGGTTGTAAGAAAATCTTCCGGATAAACCTCTTTGTCGGAAGGATAAAAAATCAGATCTGCTCCGTTTTCCAAACAAACCGATCTGTCATGCTCAAAGTCTCTCGGATAGCTGGAAAAATCCTCATCAGGTGCAAACTGCGTCGGATTGACAAAAATCGATACCACAACAGTTTTGCACATAAGGCGGGCTTTTTTTATCAACTGCGCATGACCTTTGTGCAGATAGCCCATCGTAGGAACAAATCCTATCGGTCGGGGCGAATTTTTTATGAGCGAACGCAGTTCATCAATCGTTTCTACAGTTTTCATATTAATTCCAGCTATGAGCCTCATCCGGGAATTTCCCGGTCTTGACCTCTGAAGAATAGTTTTTTATGGCATCTACGGCAATCTCTCGCAGTCTTGCATAGCGTTTTACAAATTTCGGTTTGAATTTGTCAAATAGCCCCAATAAATCGTGATATACCAAAACCTGCCCGTCGCAATAGACTCCCGCTCCTATTCCTATGGTCGGAATCGATATTGATTCGGTTATGAGTTTTGCAAGATATGCAGGCACAGCTTCAAGCACAATTGAAAATGCTCCCGATTGCTCAAGCTGTTTTGCAGCCTCAACCAGCTCTTTTGCAGACTGTTCGTCTTTTCCTTGCAGGTGATAGCCTCCGAGCTGATTTACCGATTGCGGCGTCAGTCCGAGATGACCCATCACGGGAATTCCGATTGAAACAAGTGATTTGACAAGCTTTGGATGATTTCCTTCGATTTTTACCGCCTTTGCCCCTTTTTTGAGAAAAGCCCCGGCATTTTTGATGGCGCTGGGAAGATCGGTCTGATACGATAAAAACGGCATATCGGCAATAACCGGAACAGCTCCGGCTCCCTTTAGAACAATACCTGTATGATAGAGCATTATATCCATCGAAACCGGCAATGTAGAGCTGTTGCCATCAATTACCATAGAAAGAGAATCGCCTACAAGAATAAGATCGATTCCCGCCTCTCTGGCAATATCTGCCTGCGTAAAGTCGTAAGCTGTTATCATGGCGATTTTTTCGCCCCGTTGTTTCTTTTTTACAAGGTCGGTCAGTTCCATGGCTTCCTCCTTTCAGGTAAACCTGTTTTTTTGTATCTTTCTCACTTTTTGAATTGCAAAGGCTTCTCTCCTTTCACGGTAGAGAGCTTTCAAGGTTTTTTGCAATCCGGGATAGATCCAATCTCCTGCAATCTCGCATGCAGGCTTTATGGCGAATTTTCGCCTTAACAATTCCTTGTGCGGAATAATTAAACGCCTACTATATATTAGTTTAACATCAAAAAGCAGGATGTCAATATCTATTGTCCTTGGTCCCCATCTGAGCGACTCTTTTCTTCCCAATTCCGATTCAACAGCTTTAAGAAAGCTGAGAAGCTCGAACGGATTCATCTCTGTTTCAACCTTTATGCAGAGGTTAAGAAAGTCCGGTTGATTAACGTATCCTATCGGCTCGGTTTCATAAAGACTCGAGACTCTTTTAATAACCAGATGCCTCTCAAGAGCAGCAAGAGCCTTTGATATGTTCTCTTCTCTGTTGCCTAAATTACTCCCTATACCAAGAAGAACTTCAGATTGAGGCAATGATTTGGGCAGATTCGGTCAGCGTTTTTTCATCTGTTGTCATGCTTATTCTGAAATA
>JALWSW010000164.1 GCA_027080125.1 Campylobacterales bacterium
GATTATGAATAAAAATGAGTTCTTAAAGATTGCAAAAGGTCAAAAAACTTTGGTTTTTTGCAAATATACCCCCGATTGGTCGGATAAAGAATATTATGCTCGATTGTTTAATGTCAATGATGATAATATAGCTCTTTTATCTGCCAATACTCCGACATCTGAGAGAGTTAAAATGCAATATCAATTCAAAAATCCGAAATCATCTCTTCAAGTTGTTGTTACAACGAATGTTCTTGCTCAAGGTGTAAATTTCCCGGCAAAATGCGCTCTTATAGAATATAACGAATGGGATGAGTGGGAGATAGTTCAACAGAAAATAGGCAGAGTGGGACGACCCGGATATGATAATACCGATAGTTATTATTATCTCCAAAATTTGCCTTCCAAAAGCAAGAAGACAGATATCCCGAAAAAAAGGAAAAATACTGCCTATGTGTATCGAAACATTTATATAGGTGATCAGAATTTCCAAGAATTTCAAATCCCGAGAATATTTGAAAATAGTTCTTTTGAATTTGAAGATGAATTTGAACCGTCAGACTATTACAAAGATTTCAAATATTCAAAAAGGTTTTTGATGTATCTGGCAGAAATAAACCGAGCTAATGATATTGAAAAAAAAGCTTTGGAATATCTCTTGTCAGAGGAAAATAAAACTATGGAAATTGTAAGAACTTTGAAAAAACCGGCTTAACTTAATCAAACCCCGTTGCGGGAGACTCTTATCCCGCGGGGGATAGCTGCCTCCTGCAACACAAATAAAGCGTCATCAGACGCAAACAGGAGGTATGTATGGCAAACAAGGTTTACGGCATTGTCTTAGAGAATATTCTCAAGGCAATGGAAATGGGCATTGTTCCATGGCAAAAGCCGTGGAAAGGCGGTGCAAATCAAGATCAAAATATTTTAACAAAGATACCTTATCATGGGGTAAATATTCTTTTGTTAAATATAATTTCGCATATATATGGCTATAAACATCCTTACTGGATCACCTGGAAACAGGCGAAAAAGAAAGGATGGAGCTTCAAATCCGGTTCCAAATCCAATTTAATAGTGTTCTTCAAAAAGTACGAATACAAAAAAAATGAGGATGGGGACGAGGATGAAGAGCAAACCGAGAACCGTGTAAGACGCGTTTTAAGATATTATCGTGTTTTCAATATCGAGTATATTGAGGACTATGAAAATATCTTTAAACAGGAATTGGAAATTCCTGTTGTCAGCAATGAGGACAGGAATTTGGATAGTAAAGCATCTATGCTTTACTATTATCTTAGAGGAAAAAATATTAATATAAAATACGACCAGCAAAGGTCGTATTATTCTGTTTCGGATGATTTCATCAACATGCCTCAAAAAACAAGTTTTGTCTCACAGGACGCTTTTTATGCTTCTCTTGCTCACGAGATAGTTCATTCAACCGGGATTTCGAACAGACTAAATCGCTTTTCCAATGCGTATGATAATTACTCTCACGAGGAGCTTGTTGCTGAGATCGGTTCTGCGCTTTTATGCGCAGAAATGGGAATAAAGGTAGATTACAAAAATACGGCTTCCTATCTGGATGGCTGGAGCAAATATCTCAGTCGGTCAAAAAAGACAGAGATATTCTCGGCGGCAAAAGATGCTGAGAAAGCCGTAGAATATATTAAAAAAAGCGCTGTAGAAGGCGCTATCAAAAATTCTTTAAAGGAGGTTGCATGACGATGACGAAGGTTTATACTTCTGAAGAGGCGCTTCAGGCGCTTAAAGAGAAGTCGGAAAAAAGCTCCATCAAGGAAAAGAACCTTGAATTGTGGAGCAGGGTTGAAAAAACCAACCCAAATTTTACAAGGTATTTTAGTTATGGTAATAAGACATTGACTACAGTCGATGCTTATTACCAAATCAAGAAAGCCACTTCCCTGTGGGGACCGTATGGTTCCGTATGGGGATTAAAGGATATGAACATTGCCAAGTACGGTGAAATCGCTGTGCTAAAGGCGGTGTTTTATTATCCGGGCGGTGAGTTTGAAATCATCAACTCAATTTCTCTTGGTGAAAAAGACTTCGCAAAGAAACTCGAAACTGACACGCTTACAAAAGCGTTATCAAAACTCGGTTTCAATGCCGACATATTTATGGGTAGATTTGAAGACGCAAGATATGTTGAGGCTTTGAAACAACAGATAAGACAAAGAACTCAAAGACCTCAAAGTCAAACATCAAATTCCAGTTCCAAACCTTCTGAATCTAAATCTAAACCTTCAAATGCCGACTCTGATGATGCTAATCGTGAAACTCAAATTATCGCTGCGTTAAAGCAGCACAATTTGGGTTATAAAAAGGAAGGGGTATTCCTGATAGCCACAGGAAAGACTTTTGAAAAAAAGGATTTTCTAAAGTCTATCGGGTTTAGTTGGAAGAACCAGAAATGGTTACTTCCAATCCCTCAAAGGTTATCAATTGTGTAAGAACAATTTTAAATGATAAATTAGGAGGTTGTTGTGAGTTATGAAATCTTATATGACCGTTTAACGGTCAAGGTAGATAATAACCGCTTTCTTTCCTTGGTTATCAGCGGTTCAAATAACTGTTATGAGATAACAAGAAGTGGCGGCGAAAGAAGGGAGAGAAATTGGTGCGAAAACTTTCTTATAGGCAATAGTCTAAAAGAAAGATTTCAGCCAATGACGAAACAAACATTTGAAAAATATTTGGATGATTTTTATAAATCATACGTGGACGAAGTTAGACATGATATAGATGATTATCCAAATTCAGAGGAAAAAGCAAAGGAAATTGCTTATAACCGTATTGGATATTACAGTGGTATATCTATATATGGTAAGCCTGACGCTAACTTCGGAACGCTGAAGCGATGGTTTAAGAACAGCTTCAAAAAAGCTGTTACGCCCAACCAATTAGCTGAAGCGAGACATCCTCTTCTATTAAGCGTACAAAAATATTCCAGAGATAACGGTTATGAGACTGTTTATTCTCAAGAACTTTCTAATGACAATATTCTTACAGAACTTGAGAAACTTCAGCATTATGAGTATGCCAAAGAAAACCTTACTGTTTATATCCGTCCTAAAGGAATTTTTGACGAGGTAGCTTTAAGAAATATGAGAAAAGTAATGTTTCCTAAAGAAATTAGTCCTAATACCTGCAAAGAACCTTTACCCAAAGATTATGTGATTCGTTTTGCCGATATAAAAAGCGGTTCGATGTACTATTATCAAAAGGGTCTAAAAAGAAGACTCAGATGTGTCTATCAACGTGACAAATCCTTTGCACACAAGTTTTCTCTATCTAATGCGAAAGCAAAGGCAAAAATGCTGACAAAATATTGGGGCTATAAATACAAAATTGATATAGAAAAAACAGAGCATCCGGCAGAAAAGTCAGCTTAACTCAATCAAGCCAATCCCGACACGGGAGACTTTTATCCCGCGGGGGATAACTGTCTCCTGTGTCAATCAAATGTCATAAGGAGGTAGATATGGCAAAAGTTATGAAAATCAGATGTGAAAAATCTTCAACAGCAAAAAGACTTTTTGATTTGTTGAAGAATAACGGGAAAAAAGTTTCAGATCTTAAAGAAAAAGAGTTTCATATACAAATGGATAATTTTTCTGAAGGTGATTTGAGACTTGAAATACAAAAACTCATTGAATCAGACAAAAGTCTGAAAGGATGGATATTGGTAGATGGTAATACGGTTTATGGAATATCCGCTTATGTCAATGAGATGAAACGCCTCAAAAAAAGAGGCAATACACAAATCATAAGTAATGGGTTTTACGATTTCATGTACCAAAATTTCACAATTGCCCATTACAACAAAAGAGGTTGGATTGAATATAATCCTAAATACACCGATGTTGTAAGAATTCTAACTGAAGGAGTTAAAACTATACCACCATGGTATAGCGATCTCCGAACGACAGTTCGGGCAATGCTGGAAGTTGCATAAATAGGTTCACCTAAAAAAACTAATTTTAACCATTCCCGACACGGGAGACTCTTATCCCGCGGGGGATAACTGCCTCCTGCAACACAATAC
>JALWSW010000165.1 GCA_027080125.1 Campylobacterales bacterium
CTGATTAGTTTTTTGTCTTCCGAGTCTGAAATCGGCTATATTTATGGAAGCCTTGCCAAGAATCGTTCCCACGTTGCCGATAAATCCGGGAATATCGCGGTTTCTCATAAGTATAAGAATAGGTTGAGGTTCTACCTCGATATTAAATCCATCAAAACTCACTATTCGCGATTGACCCGATTCAAAAACGGTTCCGGCAATAGATCGTGTGTCCTCAGATGTTGTCAATGAAATTTTCAGAAGGTTAGTAAAATTTTTGCTCTTTTTAGTTGCGGTCTCAAGGGTGGTAACGCCCCGTTCTTCTGCAACAATACTCGCATTTACATAGTTAAGAGTTTCCCTTAAATGCTCTTTTAATATTCCAACATAAATAAACGGCTTCAGCATAGGGGTAAATTCGGAAATTGATCCTGAGGTTGATATTTCGATCTTTTTTGGTACTCCTTCGGTTACAGTTTTCAGAATTTTAGCCATATTCTCGGCAAGTTTAAGGAAAGGAGAGAGGCTGGGAGGCATCTGCTTATCAGGCATAGGCAGGTTAAGGGCATTTGTAAATCCTTCACCATGCAGAGCGCCAATTACTTGATTTGCCGCCTCAGTGGCAATTCTGGATTGTGCCTCCCGGGTATTGGCTCCGAGGTGAGGTGTTACAATAACATTATCAAGCGACAGCAGCGGGGAGTCTATGCAGGGTTCATGCTCAAAAACATCTATTCCTGCCGCTGAAACCTTACCGGATTTTAGCGCTTCATAAAGATCCTTTTCGTTATAAAGTCCTCCCCTTGCGCAGTTTACCAAAATTACCCCGTCTTTTGCGATTTTCAGCTCTTTGGAGGTAATCATATCTATTGTTTCTTCGGTTTTAGGAGTATGTATAGTTATTATATCACTTCTTTTGATTAGCTCATGAAGCGATATCAGATATTCGCAATTCATATTCGTAGCCTTTTGCGGATCTATGTATGGATCATAAACCAGCACCCTGGCATTAAAGGCTATGCAGCGCTTTGCCACCTCAGGTCCTATATGTCCAAATCCTATTATACCTACCGTTTTTCCGTAAAGTTCACGCCCCATCCATTTTTTTCTGTTCCATATCTTTTTGTTTTTAAGCTCATTATGAGAGTACGGAAGCAGACGAAGGCAAGAAAGTATATGGTTCATTGTGTGCTCTACCGCTGCTATTGTATTTGCGGCAGGAACGTTCATTACCAGTATTCCTCTTCTTGATGCTTCCTCTATATCCACATTGTCGATACCAACGCCGGCTCTGACAATAACCTTAAGATTTTTGGATGCATCCAAAAATCGCTTATCAACCGTTGTGGCGCTTCTGGTGATGACTGCATCCGCATCTGCCAGATGTTCGGGTAAACTGTTTTTCGGCAAATCCGCCAGCACCTCTACGTTTAGCTTTGCCGCCTTCAGTATTTCTATTCCTACAGGTGAAATATTATCGGTTATAATTACCTTCATCCGTTACTCCTTAAAAGTTTTTCTATAAGCGCCCTCCATTCTGCTTGAGGAATAATTCCTACTATGCGCTTGTATATGTTTCCGTTTCTGTTTATTACTATATTTGTCGGAAGATATTCAATATTGCCTACGATATGACGATTGACAGGGTTCTCCAATGCAACTTTAAATGGAATATCGAAGCGTTTTACAAAAGCCGGTATATTGCCTATTTGTCTATCGGTGCTTATGCTGATTATATCAAAACCTCTGCTTTTGTAGCTTCTGTAAAGCTCTTTAAGTTCCGGCATTTCAGCCTTGCACGCAGGGCACCAAGTAGCAAAGTAGTTCAGAATCACAACCTTTCCTTTATCTTTTGATAAGCTGAGAGTTTTGCCATCCAAAAGACGGAATGATAATGAATCTATCTGACTTTTGCTGTTCGATTGTATAGTCGCTTTCGGTTTGTTTCCGATTTTACATCCTGACAATAGAACTACGGTGAAAACAACTGCCAATATCGATATTCCTTTATTGTATTTGAACATTTTTTATCCTCCTGTTTTCTATACAACTGTGACACCATGCAACCGCCAGCGCATCAGATGCGTCGAACGGAATATCACCCATATCTATATTTAAGATTTTCTCAAGCATGGTTTTTACCTGTTCTTTTGAAGCTCTTCCGTATCCGGTTAATTCCTTTTTTACCTCCGTCGGATTATATTCATATATTTTTGTATGTAAATTCAAAGCTGCAATAAGCACCGCCGATCTGACATGTCCAAGCACAAAGGCAACGTGAGGATTTTTAGCCAGAAATGCGTTTTCTATTGCCAAAATATCGGGCTTTTCCTCTCTTATAATGCTGCTTATCTCATCATATATCTTTTTTAGCTTCTCAAATATGTTGAGTTTGGAATCTAACTTCAGCACCCTCAAATCTATTGCTTTGCCATCTATAAGTGCTATTCCCAATATTCTGCTTCCCGGATCAACCCCTAAAATCTTCATTGTTATCAATTTTATGACAATTTTTATGCTTTGCAATGTTGACAACATAAAAATCTTGTTTTAGATTGATACAAACGGTATCGGTTAGATTTTATGATTTATATATAAAGGAGTCATTTGTGATAGATTTTCATATGCATACACTGGGCAGTGACGGTGAACTTCTGATTTCAGAGCTTGCCAGACGAGCCTCGGTTATCGGATATAGGGCGATTGCCATAACCGATCATTGTGATTTTTCCAATGTGGAAGAGCTTATAAAAGCAACATTAAAGGTAAAGCCCTATATTGAAAAACATTACAAAATAACGGTTTTGGCCGGAATTGAGATTACTCACGTCCCACATGAGGATATAGGTAAGCTAACCGAAATTGCGCGCTCGCTTGGAGCCCAAATTGTCATTGTGCATGGAGAAACCGTTGTTGAACCGGTCGCAAAAGGCACCAATCGCGCGGCAATAGAAGCCGGAGTTGATATTCTGGCTCATCCCGGTCTGATAAGCAAAGCTGATGTGATGCTTGCAGCCCGTCGAGGAGTTGCCCTTGAGATAACCTCGCGCAAGGGACATAGTTTGACAAATGGGCATGTGGCAAGACTTTCAATCGAGTGTGGCGCAAAGCTGGTTATAGATTCGGATAGTCACTGCATTTCCGATCTGCTCACCGCTGATATGGCAAAGTCGGTTTTGCTTGGTGCATCTTTAACCGAAGCCGAGGCGGAGATGGTGATAAATAACAATAGAGAGCTTTTAAAAAGGATTGTAAAATGAAACCGATTGCAGCGATTTTTTTTGTGTTGGTTATACTATCAGGATGCTCGGGCGGTTATTATAGAGGTATCAACAATAATGTTACAAAGCATAATAGCGTTGTTTCGGGTGGTTTGATAGAAAAAGGGACATCAAACTGGTATAATACCGAATTAAAACCGCCTTTGTTGGTAGATACAACCTACAGTATAGGCAGACTGTCAAGGCAAAATTTATTCTTTTACGGAGCAGATGGCTATATAGGTGATAAGGACGGATGGCTATACAGGATAGAACCGGACAAAAACAAGGTTGAAAAACTATTAAAAATAGACGGTCAAATCGGATTTTCCGGTTGTATTTCCAATAATAGTTTTTATTTTTCGGACTTGAGCGGTAATCTTTATTCCTATGATATTACCAGCGGTAAATTATCGACTCAGCAAGCTGATTTTCCGGTTTACTCAAAGCCGGTTTGCGGAAAGCAGGCATATTTCCTTGATAGCAACCAAACACTGTATGCGATTGAAAAAGGAGAAATTTTATGGAACTATCATTTTATCGGCGCACAGATTGCAACAGAAGGGGATGCCTCGCCATTGATTGATGGCAAATATCTTGTTGTTGCAACAAACGACGGATTTCTTTACGAGATTGCCGATGGCAATATGATTCAATCTGTTGAAGTTGATCGGAGCGATACTATGAATGCTACAAAGGATATCGACTCACCTCCGGTTGCAGATATTCTGGGCAATATATATGCGGTGACGGTAAACGGCATTATTGCCTCTTTTGATAAAAGATTTCGATTTTTATGGAAGACGCAAGGTTCTCCCGCCTCTGCGGAGTTGATTTTGAGTCCCAACGAGTTGATTATTCCCGGGCTTGACGGAACTATTTCCTCCTATGACACAGATACCGGAAATTTATTATGGAGATTAAATATTAGCGAAAAACCGTTGATTAGTTCACCGATTATGCTTGAAAAAACAATATATCAACCTACCTTGGATGGCTATCTATACGCGATATCAGAGAACGGGAGGATATTATGGAAGGAAAAGATAGATGGCTCGGGTTTTCTTTCAAAACCGGTTTTTCATAATGGATTTCTCTATCTCGCAGCACGTGATGGTATAATCTACAAACTAAAATCAGCAAAACAGAAATAGGAGGCATGGTTTGAAACGATTTTTATCTATAATTTTTATAGGTTTGTTTATGTTTGGCAGTGCGTCTGCCGCTTCTGTGTTTAGCCAACCAAAAAAAACAAGACTGACCTTTGAGCAGATCAGCAAGCAGGATCTGAAGGCTGTTGTCAATATAAGCACCTCTCATACGGTAGTTAACAGACAGTTTGGCAATTTTCATCAGTTTTTCGGACAAAACGATCCTTTTGAGCGATTCTTCGGGCAGTTTTTCAGGAATTTTCCCGGCGTGCCGCGTAAATATGTAGAGCGCTCTTTAGGTTCCGGTTTTATTATAACCCATGACGGATATATTCTGACAAACAATCATGTAATAGCAAAAGCCGACAAGATAAAGGTGACGCTTCCGGACGGAAGGGTGTTTAAGGGAAAGGTCGTAGGAGCCGATAAAAAGACTGATATCGCACTTGTAAAGATAGATGCGAAAAATCTTCCGATTATACGTTTGGGCGATTCCTCGAAGGTTCAGATAGGAGACAGTGTGCTTGCAATAGGCAATCCTTTCGGACTAAACGGTACCGTAACCTCAGGCATAATAAGCGCAAAGGGACGGGTTATAGGAGAAGGACCTTACGATAATTTTCTTCAGACCGATGCGGCAATCAACCCGGGCAACTCCGGCGGTCCGCTTGTTGATATGTATGGAGATGCAATAGGTATCAATACCGCAATCATAGCGTCCGGTCAGGGAATTGGTTTTGCAATTCCTATCAATATGGCAAAAGAGCTTTTGCCTCAGCTTAGATCAGGGCATGTAGAAAGAGGCTATCTCGGTGTTTATATGCAGCCTGTTACTGCTGACATAAAAAAGGCGTTTCATCTGAAAAATAACGGCGGTGCGCTTGTTTCCGATGTTATAAAAGGCACTCCTGCCTGGAAAGCAGGAATCAAACGCGGAGATGTGATTATCAAGGTAGACGGAAGCAAAATCAAGAATCCGACCGATTTAGCTATAAAAATCGGCTCTTACAAGCCAGGAACCGAGGTTGATATCACCGTAATCAGAAACGGCTCTATTATAGACAAAAAGGTAAAGCTTTCTAAGGCGACTTCAAAGGTTGCCGGGAACGAAAATCGTTTTACCTCAAACAAAAAACTTGGCATAGAGATCTCTCCGATTACACCGGAATTGAAGGCAAAATACAGAATTAAAGAACATGAGGGTGTTGTTATTATATCTGTTGAACCCGGCTCTCCTGCTGCTGCAGTTGGTCTTTCACCCGGAGATGTAATTCTTGAGGTTGACAGAGAAAAGATTAAAGATATAAACGATTTTGAAAGGATTATGAAAAACGCAATAAAAAGATCACCGATTTTGTTTTTGGTTCGTCGCGGAAAGGCTACGATATATATTACTATTGATTTGGGATAATGAATAAGAATCTACCCAATTTCGGCTCACCGAAAAATATTAAACTGTTTTTGTGGTATGCGGTTGCGGCTATTATTCTTGTTTATCTATATCAGTCTTTTGTAAAATTTCCTTCCGAGACACTTAGCTACAGCAGATTTATACAGCTTGTCAATGCCAATAAGGTTAAGAAAGTATCGATTGGCAAAGATTATATAAAAGGAATTTATGATGCCAACAACAAAAAGATTCAGTTTTCGGTGATAAGGGTAGAGGATAAAAATCTTGTCAAACTTTTACTCAAACATGGCGTGGAGGTGGATGGGGTTATTTCCTCGGATTGGCTCAATAATCTTATATTCGGATGGATATTGCCGTTTGGGGTTCTGTTTTTTATCTGGTATATGCTGAGCCGCAAAATGAAAAATTCAAGCACGAGCATCTTTGGCTTTGGCAAGGGCAGATTCAGGATTTATACAAATCAAAGGCCCGATACGACTTTCAAAGATGTTGCCGGAGAGAAAGAAGCAAAGGAAGAAATTAGCGAGATTATTGAATTTTTGAAAGATCCGGAAAGATTTAAAAATCTTGGCGGAAGAATGCCCAAAGGCGTGCTTCTTGTAGGACCTCCCGGAACAGGAAAGACCTTACTGGCAAGGGCTGTTGCCGGAGAGGCGAGGGTTCCGTTTATCAGCATTTCAGGGTCGGAATTTGTTGAGATGTTTGTGGGAGTAGGTGCATCCAGGGTAAGAGATCTGTTCGAGACAGCCAAAAAGATGGCGCCTTGCATCGTTTTTATTGATGAGATTGATACAATCGGCAAGAGCAGGGCGATAAGCTCTGTTACGGGAGGCAACGATGAAAGGGAGCAGACGCTAAATCAATTGCTTGCCGAGATGGATGGATTTGATTCGAGCGGTGGAGTCATTATTCTTGCTGCAACCAACCGACCCGATATACTGGATCCCGCATTGCTGCGACCGGGACGTTTTGACAGGCAGATTTTGGTTGATAAACCTGATCTGGACGGCAGAGAGGCGATATTTAAGGTTCATCTTAAAAAAATTAAGATTGATGATGAGGTTGACCCGAAAAAGCTTGCCCAGCAAACTGTCGGGCTATCAGGCGCAGATATTGCAAATGTTGTCAACGAGGCTGCACTCTTGGCAGGCAGAGAGGAATCCAGCTATGTCAAGATGAAGCATCTCGAAGAAGCTATCGAACGTCAGCAGGTTGGTCTTGAAAGAAAGAGCAGGCGGATAAATGTCAACGAAAAGGAGATTATTGCATACCACGAAACAGGCCATGCAATTGTGGCTGAGATGGTTAAATTTTCCGAACCGGTTCAGAAAATTTCCATTATACCAAGAGGCTTGGCGGCGCTGGGATACACATCTCAGCGCCCGCTTGAGGACAGATATCTGATGAGAAAAGATGAAATAATGGACAAAATTGCCGTTCTTTTCGGAGGCAGGGTTGCAGAGGAGATAATATTTAACGATATTTCAACCGGAGCACAAAATGATCTTGCAAGAGCTACAGATATGGCAAAATCGCTTGTTGCAAGGCTTGGAATGGATGAAACAGTAGGACCTGTGATATTTGATGATACACAAAAAGCAATATTGAAAAACCCGTATTCACCTGCCTATAGCGATATAAGTGAGGAAACCAAAAATATTATAGAAAAAAGTGTCAAAAAGATTCTGGATAAGGCGCATTCTCATGCTAGCAAAATATTGCGAGAGAATCGTGATAAGCTGGAAAAGATTGCAAAACTGCTTATAGAAAAGGAAACATTAAGCGGAGATGACCTGAGAAAGATACTTGGCATATCAAGAAGTACTGTAGAGGTTTCTTAAAAATCAGCGGTTTGCGAGGAATCTTTCTCCGAATCTGTTTTTGAGTTATCTTGATTTCCGATTTTTTCAAATGTAATCTTCTCGAACTCTTTTTCAGATTTTACGCTGATTTTTACCCCTGATATATTGCTTAAAACCCTCTTTTCCAGTGTATCGTCAAATTTTAAAATTGTTCCCTTCGGAAGATTACCGCTGACGGTTATCTTACCATTTCGGTAAAGTTTTCGCAGTTTTTTAATTTTTTCAATAATTGATGTGTATTGCTTGGTTATCTTGTGTATATCAGCTCTCTTCTTTTCCAGGTCAGTCAATATCTCTTTATATTGCTTTAAAGAAATCAGGAGAGTCTTGGGGATAGTACCGCCGGTTTTCTTTATTTCAGAGATTCGTTCCATAATCTTTAATGTTTCCTTGTTTCTCCGTTTTGCCTCTTTCATAATCTTTACAAGACTGATCTTGTTTTTACTTATCAGTTTAAGAATCTCGTTTTTTGCTGAGATAAGTTCTTCGTAACGCTTTTTATTTTTTGGAATTGCAAGCGGATCGATGGCTATTTTGTTATCGCTTCCTGCAATATCATTTATAAATATATTGTCTCCTCCGTTTACAAGATTGCTGTTTAGCATCTTTTCGGAGATATAAATATTGTTTGCGGCAATAGATGAGGAGATTGCCTTTTTGGTCTCTACCTTTTCGTTGCAGAAGATGTTTGCATATTCGGCGCTATTCAATACGGCATCTTCTGCAAAAACCGTGCCCCTACAGATATTGATTGCAACCGTTTTTGCTTTTACCGTTGCATCTTTATGAAGCAACCCTTCGATAACTACGCTGTCTCCGGTTATATTGGCATTTCTGCCTACATTACCTTTTATATGGATTATATGTCCTTCCACGGTCATTCCGCTTGAAACAGCATCTTTTGTTACATCCGCCTTTTTGATAGTCAATGTCAATTCGGCTGCTTTGGAAATCTCAATATCGCCTGTTTTCAGGATATCAACCCGATCAATGGTGAGTTCTTTTTTTATCTCTACTGTCGTTCCTCTTATAGATACATATCCTAATCTTGTTGAAAAAATTTTTTTTGTCCTCTCATCTGTTTCAAGTCTTGTTCCCTCCCCGGCAATGAATCTGAAAGGATTTATATCCCGACCTTCTTTCTGCGGTATAATTGTTCCGTGAACATCCATGCCCGGTTTTCCTTTTGCGGGAGCTATATATTCAATCAGTAAAGAATCTTTGCTTACAACGGATGCGAAACCTTTTTTGTGATAATCAACCTTTCCTCTATCGTTTATTTTTCCTGATTTGGTAAATCTCTCGAAATAAAAATTTATGACGCTGTCTTTACCGTCCTCGGGAAATCTGCCTGCCGCAAGCATTATTTTAAACGGTTTGTAATGAGATTTGCTTATTCTGGTAAATACTTCAGCGCTTATCGCATTTAGCTTTTTAGAAAAGATACCGAAGTTGATCCGGTTGATGGCTATCAGTTTTTTGATCGATGCACTTATCTGCTCAATTGTGAATGAACCCGTATCATCAAATATTTTATAAAATACCTGAAGGTATGCCACCATAGGACTATCAGGGTTATCATAGATAATTTTTGCACAGCCTCTGAGCGGATTTATTACATTTTCTTTTGGCAGGATTTCAATTTCGTATGCCTTTCTTATCGAGCCTCTTTTGTCTCCGATTATCTCCTCTGATATGAGATTAAAATCGATATCGTTCAACTGATATTGATCGTTAAGCTGACAGAACTCTTCCAATGTTTTTTTTATATCCTCTGTTTTGGTTGCAAGCAATATCTTTTCAGTCACATATCTCTCCTGAATATGGCGATTTGCGCATCTTTCGTTGAATATCTATAGTTTAATCGTATAATCGGTAAAATGCAATCACCTATATATATTGATAGCAGCAAAACGGTGCTTTTTGTTTCCGATCTCCATATAGATTCGGATAGCCGTAAAAATGTTAAGGAGATTCGGGAAGTCATAGAGGTTGAGAATCCCGATTTTATCTTTGTATTGGGAGATCTTTTCAGCGCCGCATTCGGCTGGATGAGGACTGAGATATATGATAAGTTTGATTTTGTGGATTATCTGAGGAGATTGAACAAAACAGGGAAAAAGGCGATATGGATAGAGGGAAATCATGAATTTGGACTTAAATATCTCAAAGGAATCGATACGGCAAGTGAGATAGAGCTGAATCTTGGAAGCAGAAAGATCTATCTGGCTCACGGAGATCTTGTTGATAGCAATATCAGATATCTCGTTTTCAGATTCTTGACAAAAAACAGATTGAGTCTTTTTTTATCAAGGGCTATTATTCCTTGCCGATTGCTTTTTAAAATATCGACCGTAATCGACAAAAAGCTAATATCAGCCTATAATGATTCTACGGCAATGATGAGAGAGTTTGCGAAAGAACGATTTGAGAAAGGGTTTGATGCGGTTATATTGGCTCATACCCATAAAGCCGATTTTTACATAAAAGGCAAGTATTGTTACTACAACACGGGGGAGTTTGCCGAAAAGAAAGAGTATTTATTGTATAAAGATGGAAGATTCAAAGCAAAAAGATATACGAAATAGACTCGAAGGATTGAGAACTCGCATCAAGGCTGCCGATTATGCGTATTATGTTGAGGATAATCCCATAATATCCGATACCGAATATGATGAACTTATGAGGCAGCTTATAGAACTGGAAAATCAATATCCTAATCTTGTGACTGCCGATTCGCCTACTCAAAGGGTTGGCGGTGAGCCTAAAGAAGGCTTTGCAAAGGTTATCCATGACCCACCACTCTATTCGCTTGCCGATATTTTTGATGATAACGAAATCGCAAAGTTTGATAACAGGATGAAAAAACTCACTGGCAAAGAGGCGCTTGTTTATAGCATAGAGCCAAAATTTGACGGCTTGACCGCCGTGATAAGGTATGAAAACGGAATTCTGACGCGCTCAGCAACAAGAGGCGACGGTCTGGTAGGAGAGGATATCACCGCCAATATAAAAACTATCAGAAGCGTACCGCTGAGAATAGATGATATACCTGGTATATTTGAGGTTCAGGGTGAGGTGATTCTGTCCAAAAAGAATTTCAACAAGATAAACAGGGAAAGAATAGCTGAAGGGTTGGAGCCGTTTGCAAATCCCCGCAATGCCGCCGCAGGCAGTATAAGGCAGCTTGATCCCAAAATAACGGCGAAACGTCGGCTGCTCTTTTTTGCCTATTCGATAAGAAAAGCGGAGAAGATTCCGGAAACTCAGACCGGAATACTCTCTTGCTTGAAAAAATTGGGATTTTATGTATCAGAGCTCAATTCGGTTGCATCAGGGGCCAGCCAGGTAATCGAAAAAAAGAATGCAATCTATAAGCTCAGAGACAGGCTTGATTATGAAATAGACGGCATGGTCATAAAGATTGATGAACTGAAATTGCAGAATAAACTCGGATATACCGCAAAAAATCCTCGCTGGGCTGTAGCGTTTAAGTTTCCGGCAATAGAGAAAAGCACAAAGGTAATGGATGTTGTGCCAAGTGTGGGAAGAACCGGCATAATCACCCCGGTTGCAATACTCAAGGAGGTTGATATAGGCGGTGTTGTTGTAAGAAGGGCGAGTCTTCATACCTGGGGCGAGCTGAAAAATAAAGATATAAAGATAGGCGATTGGGTATTTGTTAGACGCGCCGGTGATGTGATTCCTGAGATTACAAAGGTGATTGCCGGCAGACGGGACGGAACCCAGCGCAGTGTCGAGGTGCCGGAGTATTGTCCGGCCTGCCATAGCAGATTGACAGAAGAGCAGGCTTATCTGAAATGCGTCAATTCTGATTGCCCGAAGAAAAAGGCTGAGGCAATTATTCATTATGTATCGCGTGAGGGTGCAAATATTGACGGACTTGGCGAGGAGATTATAAACAAACTTTTAAAATCTGGCATTATAGCAGAGGAGGCTGATCTTTATAAACTCGATATCGAAACGCTCGAAAAACTTCCGGGGATAAAAGAAAAACTTGCATCAAACATCGTAAATGGCATAAAAAGAAGCAGAAGAATTCCGCTCAATAAGTTTCTTTATGCGATAGGAATAGATTCGGTTGGAACTCAAACGGCAAAAATTCTTGAGGCTGAGTTTTCACTTGAGGAGCTTTTCAACATAACAAAAGATGAGCTGATGAGAATAGATCAGATTGGCGAAAAAATAGCTGATGATATATACAGATTTTTCCATAATGAGCAGACAAAGAAGAAGGTTGAGAGGCTGCTTGATGCTGAAGTTGAGGTGACAAGAGAGGCAAAAAAGAGCAAGAAGCGGTGCGTTTTTACGGGCACACTTTCGATTTCAAGAGCAAAAGCCACCGAACTTGCAGAGAAAAAAGGCTGGATGGTTGCGAAAAGCTTAAGCAGCAAGGTCGATTATCTTGTTGCAGGCAAAGATCCCGGAAGCAAACTTGCAAAGGCGAAAAAACTTGGGATTTCTGTTATTGATGAGAGAGAATTCTTTAATCTTTTAAATGAAAATAGTTAGCGATTTCGAATTGAAGGCTGAGTTAGTATGAATCTTGCCTCTTTTGTCGGTATTGCCGCTGCGCTTTTGACAACATTTGGTTTTGTGCCTCAGATTGTTAAACTGCTCAGGACCCACAAAACCGACGGGGTCAGCTCGGTTATGGTGATTCAGATTGCAACCGGCTTATTGTTCTGGATTATCTACGGTATTTTGCGTAGCGATTCTATAATAATCATTGCCAATTCCATAGGGTTTTTACTTGCTGCTCTTACTCTTATTCTTTATCTGGTATTTAAGAGCAGATAATCTGTTGATTTGAAATTTTCGGTAGGGAATGGAATGCGGTTCTCAAGTAGATCGATTGCAAGCGGGCATCTGTTGCACCACGGTTTTCTTTTGCAAAATAGCTTTGCAAGTTTGACCAACAGGGCGTGATATTGATTGAAAAGCGTGATTGATTTTGGAAGGTTGTCTTCAAACAGCTTTTGAATCGAATCGTAATCTGTTTTTTGAGTGATTTTATGTCTTGTCAGAATTCGTTTTGTGTAAGCATCAACTACAAAAACAGGCTCATTCAATCCGTAAAGCATAATCGAATCGGCAGTTTCTTTGCCTATGCCGTTTAGGCAAAGCAGGTCATCTCTTTTTATAAATCTTTTCGAAAGAAAAAATTTTGCCGCAGTTTTCAATCGTTTTGCTTTCTGTCTGTAAAATCCAGCGCTTTTTATGCAGCCTTCAAGCAGAATGGTATCGGCAGCTAAGATCGCCTCAAAGCTATCTATTCCATTTTTCTTAAGTGATGCCAGCGCCTTTTCAACATTACTCCAGCTTACATTCTGTGTTAAAATTGCACCTGTTACCATCTCATCAAGTGAATCGGCAGGCCACCAGTGCTGAGGTCCGAAACTTTTATTAAGAATTTCGAACATATCCAGCAGTCTTGATTTTTTTTCTTTTTCCTTCATATTTACATTATACAAAATTAGGTTAGGTTTTAGCAATATGTTTGATAAAATAAAAAGGGCAAGAGAGATTTTGGATATTCCTGAGGTAGCCACATATAACGAGATCAGGCAGCGATATATTGAACTATCAAAACGTTATCATCCCGACAGAACAGGTGATGCCGAAAAGATGAAACAGGTCAATGAAGCCTACGAGATAATCTGCGACTATATTGCAAACTATGCTTACAGTTTTGCAAAAAAAGATATTATCAATGTATATCCCGAACTGCTTTACAGGAGATTCTATGAGGATCAGAAATGAATTACGACAATCTTGAGATGCGTGGCAAAAACGGTGTGAAATGTATGGTGTGCAATCACTACTGCGAGTTATCCGAACAGCAGACAGGTATCTGCGGAGTAAGAAAAAATGAGAACGGAAAGATAAAAAGCACCGTTTATGGCAAAGTTGCCGCGGTTTCGGTTGGATCAATCGAACGAAATCAGTTCTATCACGTTTTGCCCTCGGGTTTTGCCTATCTTGCAGCGCCTGACGGATGCAATCTGACCTGTCCGTTTTGCGGAACATATGAATCCAGAAAAGAAACAGGCGGACATGAGAAGGTTGATATGATGCCAAAAGATATAGTTAGAGATGCGATTGAGTATGGTTGCAACGCAATTGCATACGGCTATTCCGAACCGACCGTTTATATTGAGTTTGTGCTTGATGTTGCTTATGAGGCAAAAAGAAACGGTCTGAAGAATCTGCTCAGCACGAACGGTTTTATGAGCGATATTGTTATAGACAGTATGACCGGTCTTATAGATGCGGTCAATCTTGATATAAAATGTTTTTCCGAGTCAAAATACAGAGAAATTTTGAATGCCGATCTTGATGTTGTAAGAGGCAATCTGGAACATCTCATAAAAAACGGAATCTGGGTTGAAATCACCACCCCCATTGTTTCCGATTTTAACGACAGCATAAACGAGCTTTCCGCTACTGCAAAATCGATTGCCGAGATAGACAAAAATATACCGTGGCATCTGAAGCGTTTTTTTCCCGCTCACAAATATAAAAGTAGTTATCCGTCCTCATATTCAATTATTCATGAGGCATATCTGGCAGGAAAAGAAGCCGGGTTGAACTATATATATTCAACCTGTAACGAAGAAGCCAAAAACACAGTTTGTCCTGCCTGCGCGAGCAAACTGATTGTACGATGCAACCAGCAGGTTGTAAAAAATAATCTGACAGAAGGCAGATGTCCGAAGTGTAAACAGGAGATACCGGGATTATGGTAGAGCTGCTGCCTGTTTACAGCAGCACTCAGGTTCAAACCGCTATAGCCGAGGTTGCTGAAAAGATAAACAGAGACGGTTTTATTGCCCCTGCGGTAATAATAGCGGTTTTAAACGGCGGAATTTATTTTTTTGACAGAATAGTAAAGCAGATTGAGCATAAATTTGCAACCGATTCGATAAGGGCAAAAAGCTATACAGGAACCAAAAGCAACGGTAACATAACCGTTCTTAAAGACCTTGATTCCGATATAGAGGGCAAAGATTGTCTTGTTGTTGATGACATTCTTGATACAGGTACAACATCATTTTATCTGAACAGGCTGTTGACAAAAAGAAATCCTGTTCGCATAAGATACGCATATCTTGTTGTCAGAGAAAAGGCTGCAAAATATGATGTCAGGGTTGACTTTAAGGCGCTTAGCATAAAAGGCGACAAGTTTATTGTTGGATGCGGAATGGATTATGATGAGAAATATAGAGAGCTTGACGGGATATATGAGATTAAACGGTTCCCTGATTAGCAACCGGTTTTGCTATTTTGATAAAAACGACTCAAATTGCTCCTCAGGCATTGCTTTTGCAAAAAGCCATCCCTGAACGGCATCGCATTTGAGTTTTTTCAGTATATCAAGCTGCTCCTCGGTTTCCACCCCTTCGGCAATAGTAGCTAATGAAAGTGCATGCGCCACAGAAATTATAGCCTTGACAACTGAGGCTGAACGGACACTTTTTGTCATCTTTCTAACAAAAGAGATGTCTATTTTAAGTATATCAACCGGAAGCTGTTCCAAGTAGGACAAAGAGGAGTATCCTGTTCCGAAA
>JALWSW010000166.1 GCA_027080125.1 Campylobacterales bacterium
GCTTTGTTATAGCTGCGGTCAGTGTTGTCTTTCCGTGATCAACATGCCCGATAGTACCGATGTTAAGATGCGGTTTCGTTCTGATATATTTTTCCTTTGCCATATCTTACCTCCTTTATCTGCTGCCAGTAATCTTTTCTGCTATCGATTTGGGCACCTCAGTGTAATGATCAAACAGCATGGTATAGGTTCCTCTGCCTTGAGTTATCGACCTTAATACCGTAGCATATCCGAACATCTCTGAAAGTGGAATCATAGCATCAATTATCTTAATATTTTTTCTTTCTCCGGTCTCAACAATCTGCCCTCGCCTTGAGTTAACATCGCCAATAACATCCCCAAGATATTCAGGAGGCGTATTAATCTCAACAGCCATTATAGGCTCCAGTATGACTGGATTTGCCTTTTTCATACCCTCTTTCAAAGCCATAGAACCTGCCATTTTGAATGCGAGTTCGGAAGAATCTACCTCATGATAGGATCCGTCAAACAGAACAACTTTGATATCTGTTACCGGATATCCTCCCACAACACCGCTCAAAGCAGCCTCTCTTATACCTTTTTCTACTGCCGGTATATATTCTTTTGGTATCACACCGCCAACAATACGATTCACAAACTCTATACCCGCGCCCTTTTCGGCAGGGTCAATCTGAACCTTGACATGACCATATTGGCCATGTCCGCCGGTCTGCCTGACAAATTTACTCTCCTGAACAACCGATTTTTTAATGGTTTCTTTGTAGGCAACCTGAGGCATTCCGGTTTTGGCATTTACATGAAATTCGCGCCGCATCCTATCAACAATAATATCAAGATGCAACTCTCCCATACCGGATATTATGGTCTGGTTTGTCTGATCATCATACTTGACGGTAAAGGTTGGGTCTTCCTCTGCAAGTTTTGACAGAGCAACTCCCATCTTATCCTGGTCTGCTTTGGTCGCCGGTTCTATAGCCATGCTTATAACCGGATCGGGGAAATCCATCTTCTCAAGCACTATAGGATGTTTTTCATCGCAAAGCGTGCTTCCGGTGCCGCTATGCTTGAGCCCTACCACCGCGCAGATATCCCCTGCAGATGTAAACTCCATATCTTCACGCTTATTTGCGCTCATATGAAGAATTCTTCCGATACGCTCCTTTTTGTTTGCAACCGGATTATAGACATACGAACCTGAGCTGATCTTACCGGAATAAACCCTCATATATGAGAGCTTTCCAACATACGGATCGCTCATAACCTTAAATATCAATCCGCAAAACGGCTCGTTTTCATCAGCCTTTCTTATCTCCGTTTTGCCTCCGTCAGGTCTTTGAGTTCCTTTAACCGGAGGTATATCAACAGGAGAGGGTAAATACCTTACAACCGCATCAAGCAACGGTTGAACGCCTTTGTTTTTGAATGCGCTACCACATAACATCGGAACAACCTTCAAATCTATTGTTCCTTTTCTTATCACCTTATATATTCTATCTTTATCAATTTCATTTCCTTCCAGATAATCTTCCATGAGGGAATCGTCAAAATCGGCAAGCCTTTCGATAAGCTCAACCCTCCGATTATCCGCTTCCTCTTTCAAATCATCAGGTATCTCAACAACATCATATTTGGCACCCAAAACATCAGATGTCCATACATAAGCCTTTTGCTCTATCAGGTCAACAATACCCTTAAAATCACCTTCATTGCCAACAGGTATCTGAAGCACCAACGGAACTGCTCCCAGTTTCTCTTTAACATCGTTTACTACTTCGAAAAAATCAGCTCCGACTCTATCCATCTTATTTACAAATGCAATTCTGGGAACATTATATTTATCCGCCTGGCGCCAGACGGTTTCAGACTGAGGTTCAACACCATCAACAGCGGTAAAGACCGCCACAACACCGTCCAGAACCCTCAGCGATCTTTCAACCTCAACTGTGAAATCTACATGCCCGGGAGTATCTATAATGTTAATATCACACCCTTTCCACGATGCACTTATGGCAGCGGAGGTAATAGTAATACCTCTTTCTTTTTCCTGTTCCATCCAGTCGGTAGCCGTATTACCATCATCCACATTGCCTATTTTGTATGTTGCACCCGTATAATATAAAACGCGCTCGGTGGTAGTGGTTTTTCCGGCATCAATATGCGCAACAATTCCTATGTTTCTGAGGTTTTTCAAATCAGCAGCCATAGTGTTAATTTACCACCTATAATGTGCAAAAGCTCTGTTTGCCTCAGCCATTTTATGCACATCCTCTCTTTTTTTGACAGATTTTGAACGCTTTTCGTATGCCTCGATAATTTCGCCCGCAATCTTCTCGGTTATACCTTTCTCGGAACGCAACCTCGCATACTGAACAAGCCATCTTATTGCAAGACTACCCTGTCTTCTTGAGGAAACCTCAACCGGAACCTGATAGGTTGCTCCTCCGACACGTCTTGGTCTGACCTCTATCTTCGGTTTTATATTATCAACTGCACCGGTCAGAACCTCGAGAAATCCTTTCTTGGTCTTTTTCTCTATAATCTCGGCTGCTCTATACAAAGCTCCAGCAGCCACGCTCTTTTTCCCGTCCTTCATTAATCCGTTTATCACCTTGCTAACAAGCACACTACCATAAACTTTATCAGCAGCAATCTTTCTCTTTATAGCTCTTCTTCTTCTTGACATACAAACCTCTAATTATTATTGCTCTTTGGTTGCTTTAGTGCCGTATTTTGAACGCCCGTTCTTTCTTCCTTCTACTCCTGAGGTATCAAGAGCGCCTCTTACAATATGATATCTCACACCCGGCAAATCCTTTACCCTGCCGCCTCTTACAAGCACGATGGAATGCTCCTGAAGGTTATGCCCCTCCCCCTGGATATAGCTAATAACCTCATATCCGCTGGTCAGTTTTACCTTCGCAACCTTTCTCAACGCAGAGTTAGGCTTTTTAGGCGTAGTTGTATAAACCCTTGTGCATACTCCTCTTTTTTGAGGCGAGCCTTCCAATGCAGGTGTCTTGCTCTTTTTCTCTAACCTTTTCCTTCCTTTTCTTATCAACTGGTTAATAGTTGGCACATCTCCTCCCGTTTTTTTGAAACGATTGCTAAAATACGATAAAAATTACGGTTTGTCAAGCATTATTTTGCAAAACTACCGAAACATTTTCCAATCTCTTTTGACCGGTTCCCGCTGGAATTAGTCTTCCGACGATGACATTCTCTTTTAATCCCTCAAGAATATCGGTCGCCCCTCTTATGCTTGCATCGGTTAAAACACGTTTTGTTTCCTGGAATGATGCAGCGGAAACAAAACTGTCGGTTGCAAGCGAAGCTCTGGTTATTCCCAAAAACAGTATCCTTGCCAAAGCGGGTTTCTTGCCATCACCCACAAGCTTTCTGTTCATCTGCTCGAACTTATATCTGTTGACTATCTCTCCCTGAATCAAGCCGCTTTCACCCGGATCCTCAACCATAACCCATTTTAGCATCTGACGAACAATCACTTCAAAATGTTTATCATTAATATCAACACCCTGCATTTTATAAACCTGCTGAACCTCACCGACAAGATGTTTTGCAAGCTGTTTTTCTCCGAGAATTCTTAAAATATCGGCAGGATTCACAACTCCGTCGGTAATAGGTTCACCCGCCTCAACATGATCATGCGGATAAACCTGAATTCTTCTGTTTCGAGGAATTACATATTCTCGCTCCATGCCTCCGGCGCTCGTGATATAAACGGTTTTTTTGCCTCTTATCTCTTTGCCGTAGCTTACCTCACCGCTAATTTCGGATATAATTGCCGGCACTTTGGGAGATTTTGCCTCTACAATCTCAACAACTCTCGGCAATCCTCCGGTAATATCGCTCGTCTTTGCCGTTTCTTTGGGAATCTTGCCCAAGACATCTCCGGCTTTTACATAATCGCCGATATTTTTAAGAAGAACGGTTCTGGGAGGCAAGAAATATTCGCTGCTTCCGGTTTCATCTTTAACCACGATTCGCGGAGACAATCTCGCATCAACAGATTCAACAATAGTTCTGCTTCTTAAACCGGTAATACGATCCACTTCATCTTTAAGCGTTTTATCCGCAACAATATCCTTAAAATCAACTGTCCCGTCCTGAGATGAGAGAATATAGGATGAATAGGCATCCCAGTCAGCCAGCATTACTTCAGATTTATATATACTTTTGTCGCTTATGAACCTATCAAGCTCTTCCTTGTCGTCTTTATATGCAAGCAGGTCGCCTTTTTTAACCCTGTCTCCGTCTTTGACGGCAAGTTTGGAGCCAACCGGCGCATAATAGCGTTCAACAATAGAACCTTTATTGTCTCTGATGAAAACGTGAGTCCCATACTTTTTGACTACCTCTTCGCTCTGACTCGATCGCACCATTTTATCGCCATCAAGCTCCCATATCTCAATCTGACCCGGCTTGGAGGCTTTTAAAAATCTGATAAGTGCATCTCCGTCATTTACATATATCTTTGCGCCGTAAGTTATCTTATTGGGAACATCCCACACCTCAAGCACCCTTTCGACAATAATGCTGTTTCTCTCTACTTTGCCAGATTCTTTTACAAGAAGTCTTAATTTGCCTATAGCAGTCTCTCCTCCGTGAGCAAAATCCGATTGATTAAGAAGACTTGATTTTGAAATTCTATATTCCTTACCGTTAATCTTATAGATATAGCCTCTGAAATCTTCCTCAATCTCGATTGAAGCGGCATCAGAGGAAACAAGAAACGGTTCGGTTATCAATATCATAGCATCACGCCTGGACAAAACCACCCTATCTCCATTAGAGTTGGTGGCTACCTTCATATTATAAAATCTTACAAATCCTGCCTTGTTGGTGCTTGCAAATACCTTCTCATCGCCCGTGCTTGCAGCTCCGCCGCCATGAAAGGTTCTCAATGTAAGCTGAGTCCCCGGTTCGCCAATCGATTGAGCCGCAATAATTCCCACAGGCGTTCCGATTTCAACAAGTCTGCCTGTAGTCAAATCATTTCCGTAGCATGTGGCACAAACTCCGTTTTGAGCCCTGCAGGTTAAAACGGAACGTATCTTTACTCTGTTTATACCAAGTTCGGCAATCTTTCTTGCAAGCTTCTTTGTTATCACCTCTCCTGATTTTACGAACTCCTCTTTGCTAAAAGGATCTACAATATTTTCAGCCGCAACGCGTCCGGCGATACGCTCGTACATATCCTCGATGACGGTTCCTGACACCGATATCTGGGCAACCTCTATGCCGTTGGTGGTTCCGCAATCTTTTTCGGTAACAATAACATTTTGCGCCACATCTATCAGCTTACGCGTCAGATACCCGGCATTTGCGGTTTTCAAAGCGGTATCGGACAGACCTTTTCTGGCGCCATGCGAGGAGGTAAAATATTCAAGAACACTCATACCTTCGCGAAGATTCGATTTTATCGGAAGCTCAACGATATCTCCGGAGGGTTTTATCATCAATCCTCTTACACCTGACATCTGTCTTATCTGTTCATCACTGCCTCTTGCACCGGAATCTTTCATCATAAAAATAGGATTAAACCCGTTCTGGTTATTGCCTAACTCTTTCATAGTTTCGGTGCCAATTTTCGAGGTGGCGCTGCTCCAGATATCAATGACTTTATTGTATCGCTCCCTTTCGGTCAACAAACCGGCTTTATACTGCTCAACAATCTCGTCCACCTTTTTTTGAGAATCATCAAGAATCTCCTGTTTTTTCTCCGGAACAATCATATCTTTTATAGAAATCGAACTGCCCGACAGTGCAGCCATCTTAAAGCCCAAATCCTTGATTCCGTCAAGAAACTTTATCGTGCTTATATTTCCATACTCCTCGTACACCTTGTCTGCAATATTGGCAATGTCGGACTTTTTAATCAGTTTGTTGACCTGTGAAAACGGAAAGCCCTCAGGAAGCAGATTATAAACCAGCAATCTTCCTGCTGTGGTATCAACAAGCTTTCCCTCAATTCTCACCTTTATAAGCGCATTCACCGCTATATGACCGGCGTTATACCAGCAGATTGCCTCATCTTTATCCGCAAAAACCATACTTTCGCCTTTTGCGCCTTGCTTGAGTTTTGTAATGTAATAGATGCCAAGAACCATATCCTGAGAAGGTTTTGCAATAATGTTGCCGTTTGCCGGAGAGATAACATTATTATGAGCAAGCATCAACATCACCGCTTCAGCACACGATTCGTCTGATAGCGGAAGATGAACAGCCATCTGGTCACCATCAAAATCGGCATTGAATGCCGGGCATGCTAACGGATGAAGATGTATCGCTTTATCATCGGTTAAGACAGGGAAAAATCCCTGAATCGATAACCTGTGAAGTGTCGGAGCCCTGTTGAGAAAAACGGGATGCTCCTTGACTGCTTCTTCCAAAATCTCCCATATATGCTCTTCGCGACGTTCTACCTGATGTTTGGCTGCTTTTAATGTTGTGGCATAGCCTTTCTCTTCAAGCAGATGATACACGAAGGGTTTGTAAAGCTCCAGGGCCATCTCTCTTGGAAGTCCGCACTGATCAAAGGAAAGCTCCGGACCGGAAACAATAACCGATCTACCGGAATAATCAACCCTTTTACCAAGCAGATTTCTCCTGAATCTTCCTTGCTTTCCTTTAAGATTGTCACTCAAAGATTTAAGCGGAAGCCTGTTGGAACGCCTTACCACCTGATTTCTTTTGCCATTATCAAGCAAAGAATCGATAGCCTCCTGAAGCATTCTTTCTTCATTACGCAAAATTATCGAAGGAGCGTTCAGCTTGATCAGCTTTTTCAGCCTGTTGTTTCTGTTAATAACGCGTCTGTAAAGATCGTTAAGGTCTGATGAGGCAAATCTGCCTCCTTCAAGGGAAACCAAAGGTCTTAAATCAGGAGGAATAACAGGTAAAACGGAAAGTATCATCCACTCGGGACGATTTTCGGAACGTATGAAATATTCTACAATCTTAAGCCTTCTTGAGATCTTTTTCTTTGTAGCAATCGATGAGGTGGCATTTTGAGCGGCGATAAGTTCGCTTCTTAAAGAATCAAGATCCATATTTGACAAAATTTCAGAGAGCGCCTTTGCTCCCATATCCGCTTCTATCTTGTTGCCATACTCCTGCTTGATAGCATCGTACTCTGATTCCGCTATAATATCACCGGGAGAAAAATCTTTTATTTCGCTTTTGGTGACAATATAGGCTTGATAATAAACAACCCGTTCGAGATCTTTTGCTTTTATACCTGTCAAAATGGAGATAATGCTTGGAATGGAGCTAAGATACCAGATATGGGCAACAGGAACCGCAAGCTCGATATGACCCATTCTATGTCTTCTGACTCTTGATTCGGTAATCTCAACACCACAGCGTTCGCAAACGGTTCCCCTGAATTTTATACCCTTATATTTACCGCACAGACATTCATAATCTTTGGTAGGACCAAAAATTTTAGCACAGAAAAGACCGTCGGGTTCGGGTCTTAATGTTCTGTAGTTGATAGTTTCAGCCTTTTTAACCTCTCCGCTACTCCAACTTCTTATCTCTTCAGGAGACGCTATCTTTATCCTTATGGCATCAAAATCGTTTGATGTTTTGGGCTTAGCTTTTAATACTGTATACATAATTTTTTCTCCTTACTTAGTTTCCTTAAGAAGTTCCACCGACAAACCGAGACTCTGAAGTTCCTTAACAAGAACATTAAACGATTCCGGTAACCCTCCGAGAGGAACAGGTTTTCCCTTTACAATAGCCTCATATGCTTTGCTTCGTCCTTCTATATCATCGGATTTGAGCGTAAGCACCTCCTGAAGGTTATATGCCGCTCCATATCCTTCCAGTGTCCATACTTCCATCTCGCCGAAACGCTGACCGCCAAACTGAGCCTTTCCGCCAAGTGGCTGCTGAGTGACCAAAGAGTAAGGACCTACAGAACGAGAGTGAACCTTGTCATCAACCATATGGTCAAGTTTGAGAATATGCATAACCCCGACCATAATCTTCTGATCAAACGGCTCTCCCGTTAATCCGTCATACAAGGTATATTTGCCATCCGGCGGAATACCGGCAACCTTCATAAGTTTATCAATATCTTTTTCCGATGCACCATCAAAAGCCGGGGTAGCCATAAATGCACCATGACGCCAATCCTCTGCATACATCAAAAGCTCATTATCAGAAAGCGACTCAATATAGTTTTTCGTATCGCTGTCTGCATCAGGAACCGCCGAAAGCATAATATTCTTTATTCTGCCAAGATCATATCTTTTTATAGCGTCGTCTATTAACCTTCCTATGCCTTTTGCAGCCATTCCAAGATGAGCTTCCAATATCTGACCGGCATTCATTCGACTGGGCACTCCCAAAGGATTCAGAACAATATCAACCGGAGTTCCATCAGCCATAAACGGGAGATCTTCCTCAGGCAATATTCTTGAAACAACGCCTTTGTTTCCATGACGTCCCGCAAGTTTATCACCGACCTGAAGATGACGTTTGATAGCAAGAGTAATCTTTGCAATTCTTAAAACTCCGGTGGAAAGCTCTTCGGTTGCCTCTATTGAAGAAACGTTTCTCTGATAAGTTGCCTCTGCAGCATCAATCATTCTGCTGTAATGATTCAAAGTCGATTTTATTTTTTCATTTGAAGATTCATCGGCAACAGAAAGATGGGAAAGTTCAGAGTACTTCAACTCTCCAACCTTCTGCTTAGTTATAATATCTCCTGATTTTATCAGATATTCACCTCTTCTTTTTATCGAATTTGCCGCTACAAGCCCGTCTGCAATCGATGCAACAGAAAGAGAAGCCAAATCGTGTATAATCTTCTTTTTTCTTTCAAGCAGGGCACGCTCTTTCTTCTTCTCATGCTCTTCCAACTCAAGGCGCTTTTCACCCTTATCAACGCCTCTTCTTACAAAAATCTTAACATCTGTAACAATTCCTCTTACCCCGGGTGGTACCTTCAATGAAGAATCGGAAACATTTTTTGCCTTCTCACCGAATATAGCCTGAAACAGCTTTTCCTCGGGCGAATAGCTTGTCTCTACCTTTGGCGTAACCTTGCCTACCAGAATATCGCCCGGCTTAACATATGCACCTACTCTTACGATTCCGCTATCATCCAGATTGCTCAAAAGCTCCTTTGCAACATTGGGAACATCGGATGTAAACTCCTCGGGACCAAGTTTTGTATCATGTTCTATGCATTCGTATGTTTCCATACGAATCGAACTCATAAGATCCTCTTTTACCACCCGTTCTGAAATGGTAATTGCATCTTCGTAGTTATAGCCCCTCCAGGGCATAAACGCCACCGTAAGGTCTTGTCCCAAAGCCAGATCACCCTTATCGGTTGAAGGACCGTTTGCTATAGCCTGACCTTTTTCAACTCTTTGATATTTTTTCACAATAGGAACATTAACAAATACCGTATTCTGGTTTGATCTGGTATATTGGTCGAGCCTGTAAACATCAACATCATATAGCAAATTATCATCGGTTCGTATGACGATCATAGAGCTATCAACATAAACAACCTCTCCGGCACGTTTTGCTCTGAGCATTCTCCCGGAACTTCTCGCCACCACCGATTCCATACCGGTTCCCACCAACGGACTGGACGGCTTAACAAGCGGAACAGCCTGGCGTTGCATATTACATCCCATAAGAGCCCTGTTGGCATCGTCATGCTCAACAAAAGGAATTGACGAGGCGCTTACACCAAGAATCTGTTGAGGACTTATATCCATATAATCGACATTCTCAGGAGTCGTTAAAATCACCTCGCCGTTCTTTCTTGCTTCAATGTTTCCCACAAGCCTCCTGCCCTCATGTCTTGCCTTGGCAGTGCAGATAACCTTATCATGCTCATCTGCATAAGAAAGAAATACAATCTCATCGGTGAGCACTCCTTTGACGACTTTTCTGTACGGAGTTTCAATAAATCCGTATTGATTAACTTTGGCATAATTTGAAAGAGCAACTATAAGCCCGATATTCGGTCCCTCAGGTGTTTCGATAGGACAGATTCTTCCGTAATGACTGGGATTTACATCTCTTACCTCAAAACCCGCTCTTTCTCTTGTCAAACCTCCGGTGCCAAGAGAAGAGATTCTTCGTTTATGACTTACCTCGGAAAGAGGATTAATCTGATCTAAAAATTGAGACAACTGATTGCTCTCAAAGAAAGACTTAAATACAGAGGCAAACACGTTTGCATTTATCAAGGTCGAAGGCGAAGCGGTTTCTGCATCCAAAAATCCCATCTTGTCCTTAATGTTTTTTTGCATCGCAAGCATAGCAGATTTCAATTGAACCCCAAGCATCTCATCGATTCTTCTTATTCTTCTGTTGGCAAGGCTGTCTATATCATCCAGGAATCCGCTTCCGTTTATAAGCAAAACAAGATATTCAATAATCTTAACTATATCCTCTACGCTAAGATGGGTATTATCCAAACTAACATCCAGCCCAAGTCTTCTATTTACCTTTATACGTCCATAAATAGACAGATCGTATGAAGGTCCTTCAAAAAAAAGATTGGTTAAGAACGCCTTTGCTTCCTCAGAAGAAACAGGCTCCCCGGGACGTTGGTTGTGATATATAAAGATATTTGCAAGATCCTCATAACTGATATCGCTTCCGATGCTGCTTTTTAATTTTTTAATCATAGTTTTTGCAACATTTATGCTGTTTAGCACAAGTTGCTTTTCATCTTTAACAAGAGCAATATCAAAATCTGTGCCCGATTCTTTTAGCAAAACAAGAGTTTCAGGCGTTATTATATCGCCGGCTTCAATTGATATCTGCTCATCCAGGACAATATCGCGCAAAGCGCAGTTTCCATATATTGATGCATCGGCTACCGGATAATATAGATTGGGATCATTAACGGTTTTAACCAGTTTTCTGGTAATTCTCGAGCCGGCTTTTGCCATAACTTTGCCATTAACAATCAGGTCTTCCTCAAGAACAAGCCCCTTTACGTCGCCATTGGCAAATAACTTTCCCTCTTGATTCTTAATCGATACGACTTTGTAAAACCGTTCTAATATTTCGGTATTAGACAATCCAATCGCATTAAGCAGAATTCCTGCCGGAAAACGTTTTCTCTTATCTATTTTAACATAGCAGATATTTTTTCTTGTTGTTTCAAATTCAAGCCAGCTTCCATGCTCAGGTATCGCCTGAGCCAAAAACAGATCTTCGCTTAGCGCTTCTTCGGATTTGATGCGCTTAAAAACAACCCCGGGAGATCTATGCAGTTGCATTACAAAAACCCTTTCAACACCATTCATTACAAAACTGCCGTTTTCGGTTACAAAAGGAACATTCAATATGTAAACATTTTGCTCCTTTGCAACCTTTATTCCGGTTCTGTTGCCGGTATCAGGATCTACGTCCCACAAATTCAATCTCAGTCTTACCTGAAGTGCTCCTGCATAACTCAAAGATCTTTCGAGGCAGTCCTTTACGCTATACTTAGGTTTTTCTATTGTATAACCGAGATATTTCAAGCTCCAACTGCTTTTTTCGTTTTCTATATTGAAAAATTGCCTGAAGATAGCTTCCAAGCCAATATTTTCCCGTTTTTCCTGAGCAACATCCAATTGCAAAAACCGCTTATATGAATTAATTTGAGTTTCAAGCAGCTCAGGCATTGTGAATCTCTTTTTCTCTGAAGAAAAATCTACTCTCAGCCGATACTCTGATGATAACAGATGTGCCATTTATCCTCCGAAAAGGCGTTTATTTTGTTTATCTATACGATTAAATCAGTTCTCCAACTCTTTATTCTTTAAACTGTTGCATAGACAAAAATAAAGAGACAATACACATTGCCTCTTTATTTCGACAGGGAAGATAGGTAAACACCGTCCCGCCCCTGTCATAGATTAAAATTAAAAACCTAACTTAAACAAAACGAAGTTTTTCAATTATTTAAGCTCAACGACCGCACCTGCTTCTTCCAACGATTTCTTCAGACTTTCTGCCTCATCTTTGTTTAATTTCTCTTTAATCACCGAAGGTGCTTTATCGACAAGCTCCTTAGATTGAGCAAGACCCAAACCTGTTGCAGCCCTTACAACCTTAATTACGGCAATCTTTTTCTGTCCAATCTCCTTCAGAACCACGTCAAACTCGGTTTTCTCCTCAGCTTCCTCAGCTACAGCAGCAGCAGGAGCTGCAGCAGCAGCAACCGGAGCTGCAGCAGTGACGCCGAAATGATCTTCCAATTCTTTTACAAAGTTTGAAAGCTCCAAAACACTCATATTCTCTATAAAACTCACTACCTCTTCTTTTGTTATAGCCACCTTCTTCCTCCTAATTATTTTGTTTTTTCTCTTTTATGGCATCTATTGCGTATATCAAATTTCTTAAAATACCTGATAAGGTAAATACAAACCCACTGACAGGAGCATTAAGCGTAGCAAGCAGCTTTGCAAGCAACATCTCTCTTGGAAGCACCTTTGAAAGTTCAAGAACGTCCTTCTTGGACAATTTAGATCCATCGGTATATCCGCCTTTGATTGTCAATTTGTAATTTTTGCTTATGTCTATTGCAATTTTTGCAAGTTCAACCGGGTCGTTATAGATTCCTATGGCATTTGTATTCTTCAAAAGATCATCTACCGCCTCCAGTTTGCTCCCCTTTGTCGCTAATTTAAAAAGACGGTTCTTTATAACGGCAAATTTAACCCCTTTATTCCTCAGATCTCGCCTGGTTTTTGCAAGACTGTTTGCATCAACCCCGTGATAATTAAAAAAAACCAACGTATCATTTTCATTTAGAACGGATTTCCAGTTATTAACCCATTCTTCTTTCTTATCCTTTTTCATCCTTCCTCCATTTCAAATCAATGCAACTTTCAAAGAGTCTTTACATCAAGCTTAACGCTCGGAGAATGTGTCGAGCAGATATAGGCGGATTTAATATAGGTTCCTTTCGATGATGCAGGTTTAGCCTTTTTTACTGCACCCAGAAAAGATGCGATATTGCTCTTTAAATCCTCATCGGCAAACGATATTCTTCCAATTGCAGAATGCAGATTCGCTCCTTTATCAACCCTGAAAGCCAATTGTCCTAACTTAAGTTGTCTGACAACATTTCCTATGTCCTTATCAACTGTGCCAACCTTGGGATTAGGCATCATTCCTCTTGGTCCTAAAATACGCCCAAGCTTACCCACAATAGGCATCATATCCGGGGTCGCTGCAACACGGTCAAATTCAAGCCATCCTTCTGCTATTTTATCTGCAAGCTCCTTTCCACCAACATAATCGGCGCCCGCTTCGGTTGCCTCTTTAATCTTTTCACCTTTGCAAAATGCAACAACCCTTGTCTTTTTGCCTGAGCCGGCAGGCAATACACAACTGCCCCTTACAGCCTCATCAGACTTTTTGGGATTTACGCCCAGTCTTAAAACTATCTCAACCGCTTCGTCAAATCTCGAACGCTGCATCTTTTTTAGCAAAGCAATAGCCTCATCAAGATCGTACGCACGCCCTTTATCAACCAGTTCAGCAGACGCCTGATATCTTTTTCCTCTCTTTTTCATATTGAGTCTCCTTTACAAATCACACTATCTCAATTCCCATATTACGTGCAGTGCCGGCAATAATCTTTTTAGCTGCTTCAATATCATACGCATTCAGATCCGGCATCTTTTTCTCGGCAATCTGAGTAAGTTGTTCATCGGTTATTTTTGCAACCTTCTGCTTCAGACTGTCGCCGGAACCTTTTTCAATACCTGCAGCCTTTAGTATCAATCTCGAAGCCGGCGGCTGTTTTGTGATAAAGGTAAAACTTTTGTCCTTGTAAACGGTTATTACAACCGGAACAACATCGCCCGCCTGTTTCTGTGTGGCTGCATTAAACTGTTTGCAAAACTCCATTATATTTACGCCGTGCTGACCTAATGCAGGTCCTACAGGCGGTGCCGGATTCGCCTTTCCGGCAGGTATCTGCAACTTAATAAGCGCAGCTACTTCTTTAGCCATTTATCCTCCTCATATCTTTTCGACCTGATCATAATCCAACTCAAGCGGGGTTGATCTGCCGAAAATTGTTACCATAATCTTCAATCGGGCTTTGGCATCATCCACCGATTCCACAATTCCGGAAAAATCGGAGAAGGCGCCCTCTTTAATTCTTACCCTGTCATTGACATTGTAAACCACCGAAAGCCTTGGGGTGTCCTTGGATTTCTCTATCCTCTTTTTTATCTCTGCTATCTCTTTATCATCAATTACATTAGGCTTGTAGGGCTTTCCGACTATACCTATTATACGCGACATTTTTATCAATGTCTTTTGAAGATCATCTGTCATTTTTGCCCTTATAAAAAGATAAGAGGGATATAAAAACCGTTCATGGATAACGCGCTTTCCTTTTTTTATATCTATAACCTCTTCGACAGGCAAAAAAATATCCTCATCCTCTATTTCGTAACCTTTGTTCCTCAATATAGCAGGTAAGCCTTTAGCGAGCTGTTTTTCAAATCCGGTTTGTACCTGCAGCGCATACCATTTCTTTCCGTCTTCCATTGGCATTACTTATATAACCAGTTTGAGCAAATAGGAAAACAGATAGTCGGCTACACTCAGCATAAAGGAAACCACAATAGAAAGCACTATAACGGCAATAGTTGTATTCGTTGTGGTTCTTTTATCCGGCCAAACAACCTTGTAAAGTTCATCCCTTACACTATAAAAAAATTTTGTTGCATCTTTTATTATACTCATTATCTTTTATGGTAGGCCAGGAGGGACTCGAACCCCCAACCATCGGTTTTGGAGACCGACGCTCTACCAATTAGAGCTACTGACCTACGGTTTTACCTCCTTGTGCAAGGTATGTTTCTTGCAGGAAGGACAGTACTTGCTAAGACTGACTTTCTCCTTTTTCAGCTTTTTATTTCTGGTAATCATATAATTCTTTCTTTTACAATCAGGACACTGCATGGCAAACAAATCACGCATAAGAACCTCTTACTTCAATATCTCGCTGACAACACCTGCACCAACCGTTCTTCCGCCCTCTCTTATTGCAAAGCGGGTCTCTTTCTCAAGAGCAACAGGACTTATCAGCTCAGCGGTCATCTCTACATTGTCTCCGG
>JALWSW010000167.1 GCA_027080125.1 Campylobacterales bacterium
GCGGCGATATTTTGAAGCTGGAGGAAATGGGGTCGCGATGCGAATACTTCCCCATTGTTTGACCGGTGTGGCTTCAGGTCGATTCTCGAGCATCTCGCAACAGATAGTGGCGAATGGTGTCATTACACACGGACACCCCCGAGCATTAGTTGGCGCTCTGGCTTATGGCTTTGCATTATGGAGGGCATTCACACATAAAGGCACACTTGAATATGGTGCTTTGATTGAAATAACCCTTCAAAACGAAAAGGAATGGGGTGAACTGCCTGATGTATCTGGTACCTGCCCAGGGTGGATAGAAGCTGCTCAAACATGGGCCAAAGGTAACTATACAGATATATGGAAGAATACTGTAAAGGAAGTTACCGAGATGCTCCATAAATGCCGTGATGCGCTCATGCAAGGAGCTCTGGCCGTTGATCGTCAAGTTATGGAGCAAATCGGCGCATACGACCGCAGGATAAATGGTGCTGGCACAGTTGCTAGTGCTGCCGCTATCTTTCTTTCGTCTCGCTATGCTGCTGATCCGATTCACGGAATAATCGATGCCGCGTTTGCGCAAGGAACCGACACGGACACGATCGCTTCCATGACAGGTGCCCTGCTTGGTGCTGTATGCGGGTCATCATGGTTGGGGCCTTATGCTGAGAAGATTCAGGATGCCAACTACCTGCGACAGATTGCTGAGCGTATCGCAAACAAGGACGACAATGTAGAAGAAAAGAACCTAGCTACCGAGACAACAATTACTCCTGTAAAGAAATCCGATCTCGATAGTTTTGTGAGTAAGCTCCAGCAGACCAGGGTAGACGATACAATTGTTTTGCCGGATTCGCGCGAAGCAAAAGTATCAAAGTCCTATGCGCATAAGGTATGGGTTAAGAATGTGGAAGTGATTTCATGGCAATTAACCACATTTGATGGGCAGTCACTGTTTATCAAGAAAATTTCTCGCAAGCAGCAGCCAACCCAGGAAAATTTGTGGAAGTCGGCAGATGAAAAATCGGACAAGTCTGAAAATAATAGAAAGCTTAAAGACGTTACGCGGCTGGGGATCAAATTGCCGGTTGATAATATCGATGAGGCGCGAGAGTTTTATAATCGAATTCTTGGGTTAAGAATAGTGCGAGAAACTCGAAATATTGTCAACTTGGAGGGAATCATTGCACTCGTGCCAAAAGACTACGGAAAAGAATCCATCGATAACGAGACATTTGGAGAAGTCCGTCATTCAATTCTATACATAGAAACACGCAATTTTGAGAGAGTAGTCTGTGCTGTTCAAAAATCTGGAAACCGTATCATTACACCAGTCACTCAGTGGGGCGGACAGAAATTTTTCAGGTGCATTGATCCAGACGGAAACATCGTTGAGGTCTTTGATGCCAGCTATAGGCCGGATAAGAATGATGTCTGATAAACGTAATGGAGGGAAAAAAGAAGAAACGTGAGCTTTCGTTTTTGGAGAAGAATCAAGATCGCACCAGGAGTGACTCTAAACCTGAGCAAGTCGGGTGGATCGCTCTCGTTCGGACCACGCGGTGCGAAGTTCACCATTGGCTCCCGAGGCAAACGGGCGACAGTTGGTATTCCGGGAACGGGCTCTTTTACACCACGACCCTTCCAATCGGGAGGTCAGGTGGCAGGAAAAACATGTCTTCCGTCGCACCGGCGCTCCCTTCAGTCCGCGCAGAAGACCGCCTGACCCTGGGCTTCTTCAAGCGGCTCGTCACTCCGGACGACGAGGAAGCTCTGGTGGACGGTTGCCGTGAGTTGGTCCTTGGTAATGAGGACAATGCCCTAGAATATTTCAAGGATGCGGTTCACTTGGCCGATGGCGCGTATCTTGCCGGCTTCCTGACACTCAAGAAGGAGCAGCTGGCGGAAGCTGCAGACTACCTGACCATTGCTGGCGAGAAGCACAACCGCCTGGGCCGTTACTTTTCCAAGTACGGTATCTCCGCCACCATGAGCCTGCCCATCACAGACGAGGTTTCCGCACATGTGGGGCCGGATCTTCGGGGCGTGCTGCTTGGCCTGGTGGAGGTCTACCAGCGCCAGGAACGCTGGCAGGACGCGATTGCCTGCCTGGAAAAACTGCGGCGGCTCGAGCCCGACGACGTGGTGGTGAAGTTATCTCTCGCAGAGCTATTGCTGGACGCTCATCCGGGCGATAAGAACGTCTGCCAGAAGGTTGTGCGGTTGGCCGAAGGCATCGAGAACGACACGCCAATCCATGCTGCGTTGCTGCTATACAAGGCAAGGGCTTTGCACAGGCTCGGCCTGCTGGATGCGGCTCGCGAGACCTTGACAGGAGCCCTGCGTCGGAAGAAGGGTCGGTCCGAGGAGCTTCTTAAGGCGCTCAGGTATGAACGAGCCCTGGTCTATGAGGACCTCGGCCAGCGCCGACGCTCACGCAGCGAACTCGAGAAGCTTTACGCCGAGGCCCCGGATTATGAGGACGTGGCAATTAGATTAGGGTTGTAGTCGTGGAACTGGAGACTTGGGTTATGATATCACCGCGTTTGATATGGCAGAGGGAATCGAACCCATGTCCATTCTCTGTTTGGGGAAAATGTGGAGAAAAACATTTCCCGCGTAGGGACGCGGAGAACGGCAATCGGAAGCTCTCAAGGTATTGTAAATAAAGGGCTTTTGATGTGTCGGCGCTGAGGAGACTGAATTCCGGAAGGCGGCGTTCCCTCCACCAATAGCCTATTTAATAATTGGGTCGTGAAAATCGGTTTTGAATATCTTGCTGTAAATATCCGGACCGTAGCTGGTTTGAAGCGGCTTTCCTTCGATAATCTTGAAAGTTCTTTGCCCGTCGACTTGCCTTTCGGCGCGCAAAAAAAAGGCATTTTTCATTTTCTTGTTATAAAAGTTACTGGCAAACTCGTATAGATGCGTGACAAAAAAGATTTTAACCCCTTTTTCAGATAATGCGCTGACAATCTGGCTTGCAATTTCAGCACCCTCTCTTTCGTTCGTGGCGGCAAATGATTCATTAAACAACAGCATCGAATTTGGAGTTATATGGTCCGCAATATCGCTCATTCTTTTGAGCTCTTCGTCCAACTTTCCGCTTTTCATAGCAGCGTCTTCTTCTTTTTTGTAATGGGTAAACAAAGCCGAACGTATATCAGTGCAAAAGGATTCAGCCGGCACAAACATTCCGCATTGCATCATTAGTTGAGCCAAGCCGATACTGCGCAAAAAGGTTGATTTTCCGCCCTGATTTGCGCCTGTAATTATTATGAGATTTTTTCCGTCGGCATTCATATCGTTGCCGACAACTTTGTTTTCTACGGTTAAGCTCAGGCATAAGTCGTATAGCCCTTTAAAGCAATGGCACAGTTGAGACGATTTGCCGGGAACGGGAAAGCATATCGGCTCTCCTATCCTGGCAAGCCTGCTATGCAAGTTTAAACAACCGACATAAAAGGCAAGTTCAGTCCGCAGTGTCTTAAAAAAACCGAGGATATGATCATTTGACTGGGCAAGTGAATTGGCAACAAGATTTATTCCTTTGTCTTTTAATTCCGAAAGTGCTTTGCTGCCGGACTCATCGCGTTCATCGATAGTGAATCCGTAAACAGGATATTTTCCGGTAAAAATTTTATCTAACCACCTCTGTTTTTTCTCCTGCGGCTTGCGCAATATATAATTGGCGCCTTTGTTGCCTGCTCCCAATTTGGCGCTTATCAAAACCCCGTCGCGAAATTTTAGCTCTTTCAGATGATTTTGGATTCTGGCAAAATACTTATCATCAAACTCCCGGTTAATCATCGAAAAAAATTTAATAAAGCCTTCGGACTTAAACCTGTCTGAATGACTGGCTTCTTTTTTGAGTTTCTCGATCATCTCCAAAAACATCTGAAGCACCTCTATTGACCTGCTTAGAATTGCTCCCGGATATTTGCTGAAAAATCCGAAATAGACCTTTTTTTCGCTTTCAATCGCATCAACGGCTATTTCATAGATGTCTCTGACAACAGAAGAATTCTCTATGCAATCTTTGAGAATATCCTGGCGGTATCTTATCGTATCCGGTTCGTTTAAACTTGACAAAACGGCTTTTTTTGCAATCTCAAACAGAAATTCGTTGCCATCAGCCATTGCCTCAAACAACGTGTTTAATTCCAGGTCTTCTATCAATGTCTGCTCGTTAAAAGGCAATTTCTGCTGCGGGTCGAAATTGCGATTTTTATACATTAGGAATGCCTTCATTGTTTTATGCGTTCCTTTAATTGGGTATATGTAAGGTGATATTTTTCTGCAATTGTCATTGCGTAGGCAAGTCCGCTGGCAGGCTTTCTTTGAATTTTATATGTACGTATCGCCGGATTTGCCGGATTAACCGTGCTTACCATGCTTACGGTTTTATTGCTGTAATAGAATAGCTCATCTACAAATGTTACCCAAACACACAGTAAATCCAACCGGTCGATTTTTTCGATTATCTTTTTGCTCAAAAAAACAGCATCTGAGAATGTTGTCGAGGTGAAAATTTCATTCATTATAACAATACTCTGCTTAGTGGCTCTGTTTAGAATATCATAAATTCTCGCCAGATCGTCTTCTAATTTGCCTCTCAGATTTTTTATCTTTTCCTCTTTCTCAAAATGCGTAAAAAGCTTGTCATATAGGAAAAGCCGCGCCGATTTTCCGGGAACCGGACAGCCGATAGAGGCAAGATAGTGCAGTTGTCCGAAGCTGCGCGCAAAGGTTGTTTTGCCGCCCTGATTCGGACCGGTTATGACAAATATGCGTTCTTTGCCTTTCAGATAAAAATCATTATAGACAACAGGCAATTTTTTTGCGCTGTGTTTATATGCCAGTGCCAGATCAAACCCTTCGTAATCATAAATTTCCTTGTTTTCGGTGGTGATTTCAGGATAACAGAATTTCAGCCCTGTCTGTTTAATCGGCTCAATGAACTCCAAATAGGCAATATAAAACTGTATTTCTCTGTCAAAAACGGCAATCTTTCTGTCCAAATAGTCGCTGTTTTCAGTGCAAAAGTTATCAAGAGCAAGAAACACTTCGGGATAGAGTTTGGCTACAAGATCCAGTATCTTTGCCTCAACATGATTCATAATCGGTGATTCATGAAATTCGACCCTGTAATCTTTTGCTTCAGCCCGTTTGAATTTTCGGAATGTTTCCTCAACATTCGCGCTGTAATCAATTTCAGATTCATATTTGCGAACCTTTATACGATTTCCCTTGATAAGCAGACAATAGTTGATTTTAGACAGATCGGTTTTTATCTTCTTTATTTCATTCTGAAGCGAAACAAAGCGATCCGAAACGGTGTATTTTGCCAGATATTTACGAAGTTCCGACAATCCGCGTGAGGTTAATTTTGCCGCAGATAAATCGCGCAGCAGATTGTTAAGCGAATCGCAATAGATCTCCGCAGCGTCCAAGAACCATCTTTCCTTAGGATATTTGTAATAAAGTTTATCAGAAAGCGCGAGATATTCGCGCATTGTGCGAAAATTTTGCGCAAAGCGTTTTATGTTTTCCATCAGAGACGGATTTTCAAGGTCCCGCATTATCTCCTGACGATATTTAATCGTATCGGCATCTTTCAGAGAAGTATAAAAAAACGGCTTCAGGTTGTATTCGGCTTTATCAGAGCTCAGCGCATCTATTATTTGATCAATGTTAAGATCGGAAAAAAAGTCCGGTGCTTCAATTTTTTCTGAAATCTTCTCAGCTTTCTCAAACAGTATGCTATAAAAACCCATCAACAAACCCTGCGCATTCTTGCCAAAACAGTTTGATTGCTGCAATTCATAAATAACATTATACTGCATAATCGAAGTAATCTCAATATATTCCAAGATATTCAAAGTCGCAGTGATTTTGTTTACCGTTTAGCTGGATAAAACGGTTAAACCTGAAACCTGTTTCTAAGCTTGACTTTGATCTGCTTTGCTTATATAAAACCGATAGTTACCTATCTGAATTATATAAATTTGCTGTAGCAAGAGCTTGTCTGCAGGCAAGGGGGCAAAATGACTGAAAACATAGCAGCTTTTATTGTAGCACGATTATCATCCTCAAGGCTGCCAGGCAAACAGCTAAAAACAATAGGTAATAAAAGACTGATTGACTGGACAATAGAGAACGTCAAAAAAAGCAGATATATAAATAGAATAGTTATTGCAACAACAGATGAAGAGGAAAACAGACCGCTTATTGATGTGGCAGATGAGCATAATATCGATGTTTTTCTGTATAAAGGCAATATTGATAATGTTGTGGGAAGATTAGCGCAGGCTGCCAATAGATTTGATGCGGATATTCCGATTTTAATAAGCGGGGATTGTCCATTGATTTGGGCTCAATCCTTGGATAGGTTGATAGAAAAAGCGTTGGCTGATAAAAATCTTGATGCGGTGGAATTTTGTATGAAAAATGGGAAGCCGGTAATTCATGAGGGTATGAGCGTTTACAGAAAAAAATGCTGGCTATTGGCTGATAAACTGTCGAATAAACCGAATTTAAGGGAGCATCACTTTCCGATTGTGGGGCTGAAACCTGAACTGTTTAAAACGGAATGTATATATGATGATGATCTGTTTTATCGGATAAAACATAGGGTTTCTGTTGATACAATGGCAGATCTTGAATTTATTAGGAAGGTATACGAGGAACTGAGAGCCCGGAATAAGGCGTTTAATATGCCAAATTTTGTAGAGCTGTTGCTTGAAAAACCGGAACTTATGCTGATAAATAAGAATGTTCATCAGATTGGACTCAATGAGAAGCAAAAAAGGGCGCTTTTTATAGTTAAAGACAAGCGGAATTTGGAGCTGTTTTTTGATTTGGCAAATGAGCTTACAAAAAAGGGCGTTGGGGTCAGATTTTTGACTGAGGATGAACATTTGAGAGCCAAAATTGAAGAAAAAGGTTTTGGAATTGCGGAAAAAATTACCGGTATGAAATTTGATTTTAAAGTCGAGGATTGAGCATCTTTTTTAATGCCCTCAAGGCATTTTGGAGGCAGATTTGAAGTCTAAGCATATAGATGAAATGGTGTTAAATCAAAAGCTTCGAGAAAGGATAGAAACAATAAAGTCGCTAATTGTAGAAGAGATTGATCCTAAAAAGGTTGTCTTGTTTGGTTCTACTGTAAAAAAACACAAAAAGAGAGGTTATGACATAGATATATTTGTGCAAATCGATAGAATTGAAAGGCGTCGAAAAAGGGTTTTAAAAGAATTGATTGATGAGTCATCTGGCATATATACGGTTGATTTGCTGTTTTCTTGCGACCTGTCAGAGGAATTTAAAGATATTATTAAAGAGAAGGGAGTGGTTCTCTATGAAAAAGGTTGAGCTTGAATTGAGGAAGGAAAAGTTTATGAAAGCATTTGATAGACTTAAACAGGCTGTAGAGTCAGCGTCCAATGATTTGGAAAGAGACGGTGTTATTCAAAGATTTGAATTTACGATAGAGCTTTTATGGAAAGCAATTAAAGCTGTGTTAGAATATAATAAAATAGAATGCTATTCTCCAAGGGATTGCATAAAGAGCGCATTCAGACATGGCATTATAGATGATGATGAAATTATCTTGGATATGCTTGATGATAGAAATGCAAGCTCTCATATTTATGATGAGAAAGAGGCTGAAAAAATTTTCAAAAGGATAAAGAGCGTGTATATAAAGAGCTTGGAAAATATAATGAAGAAAATAAGCGGTTCGTAAAAGCGTAGTTTCAAACGCATCTTTTAACACCTTGCTAATTTGATTGGGATGGGAATGAGATTTGCTTGATATTACTTAATGCGGCAGACCTGTTGAGGAGGATTTGGTGGTCGAATTTATTGCTGAGGTGTCGAGTAACCATAATGGTAACTTGAATAGATGCTTAACATTTGTTGAAGAAGCCAAGAAATGCGGATGTGACGGTGTAAAATTTCAGCTTTTCAAAATAGATGAACTATTTGCAAAAGAAGTAATAAATCTCAAACCTGAAATTAGTAAAAGAAAGGACTGGGAGCTTCCTGTCAAATTTTTGCCTGAAATTTCGAAAAAATGCAAAGAGCTTGATATAAAATTTATCTGCACGCCGTTTTATCTTGAGGGGGTTGATGAGCTTGAGCCGTATGTTGACGCTTACAAGATTGCCTCCTATGAGCTTTTGTGGCATAAACTTTTTGAAAAATGTGCAAAAACGAGAAAACCGGTAATTTTTTCCACAGGCATGGCAACAATTGATGAGGTAAAAAATGCTTTTGATGCGCTTGTTGGAAACGGGTGCAAAGATATAACTGTTTTGCAATGTGCATCAAATTATCCTGTTCTGCCTGATCAGTGCAATCTGGCAGCAATCGGTACAATGAGAAGAATCATAAAGGCTTCGCCTGAGGTAAGGATAAGATTTGGATGGTCTGATCATTCGGTAAACGAGGGTGTTATTTTCAGAGCAGTGCATAGATGGGACGCTAAAATGATAGAATTTCATTTTGACCTTGATGGCAAAGGGGCTGAGTATGGCATAGGTCATTGCTGGCTGCCAGAGAGAGCATCCAAACTTATAAAGATGGTTTGTGATGGTTTTGCCGCTGATGGCAATGGAAAAAAAGAGCCGCAGGAGGTTGAGCTTGATGAGAGAAACTGGAGGGCAGATCCTAAAGATGGTTTAAGACCCTTAAAACAAACGAGGATAGAATGGCTGAGGCAATACGAAAAATAGATATTGATGAAATTGAGAAGCGCCTATCAAATCTTGAATTCACACCATCACCCATCGATTTTGAGGCAATCAAACAAAACTACATTAAAAAGATAGGCAATGGAAAGGTAATCTTGAAGCTAAAGGCATCAGAAAATATTGGATTGGGCCATTTATCCCGAATGATAACGCTTGGCTGGATTTTAAAAGATGCAAAAACGGATCTGATTTTTGCGATTAACGACTTTGAGTATGCCAAAGAACGGTTGAAAAGAGAGGGTTTTGGTTTTGAGGTTAACGGGTTTGGCTCTAATGAAGAGTTTATTGATTTTTTGATTGATAAGCGCAAACCTGAAGTGATTGTTGTTGATGAAAAATATCAATACAATGCGGACGATATAAGAAGATGGCAGAAACAGACGCGATTTATCTCGTTGGATTTTATTGGTCAAGGCTATGAGGTATGTGATAGAATTATCATGCCAAATGCCCATTTTGAGGAAGAAAAATATCCAACTTTCAATAATATAGTCTGGGGCTGGGATTGGGTTTTGATAAATAAAGAGGTTTTGAAACTCAAGCCGAAAGAAAATTTGCCGAAAAAGGTAGATAGCATTGTTGTTACAACCGGCGGAAGCGACCCGTCTGGCATGCTGTTTAAATTCTTGAATTGGCTTGAAGGTTGCAAAAGAGAGGTTTTGATCTTAATTGGTGATGCATTTAAACACAAAGATAGTTTAAAAGATCTGAACTTGCCCGATAATTTCAAGATTTTGCCTTATCATCCGAGTAAATTATTGAAAGGCGATGTTGCTATTGCAACCTTTGGTGTAACTGTATATGAGTTGATTTATTTGAATGTGCCATTTGTGTGTGTGGGGCATACGAAAGAGAATCAAGAGGGGTGTCGAATATTAAGTAAGAGGAGTGATACATTAAGTGTTTTAAATTTTAATAAAGAGGTGGAAATGTGGAAAAAATAGAAACTAAATTGATAAATTGTCCAATTTGTGGCTCAAAAGATTTTGAAGTTGTGTATGAGAAATTATTTAAAGTGCCCATTGGTAATGAGTTTTATTTTTGGAATACAGAACAGGTTATTTGTAAAGATTGCGGTATGGTTTATACAAATCCGCAGCCTACTAAAACCACTTTAAGTCTATACTACAAAAATGTCTATAATTTATTTGGTAGAGCCTCTACCGGTTCAAGGAGAAGTCAATTAGAATTTTTGATAATGAATATACCTGAAAGCATTAATACTATTTTTGAAATAGGACCTTTTGACGGTACCTTTTTGAATTTGGCAAAAAAAGAAGGATTTAAAGTTTTTGGTGTTGAACCTTCTGTTGAAGGTGTAAATAGAGCAAAGAAACAATACAACATAAATCTTGATAACGATTTTTTTGATGATAAGTATGTGGAAAGCTTTGTAGAGGAAAAGCAGGAAAAATTTGATGTAACGTGTTTCTTTCATGTCTTGGAACATATTCAGAACCCTTTGAATTTTTTAGAATTGGTGAGAAAAATAACAAAAACTGGCGGTTATATATTCATAGAAGTTCCCGATGCTAAAAAGCCTAATGCAGAAAATATTGCAGATTTTTTTTCAATAGAACATATAATGCATTATACTGAAAATTCCTTGGAAAATATCGCTTATGTTTTGGGATTGGATATAATAGCTGTTGAAAAGCCGCAAGATATAAATGTGATAAGAATGATATTAAAAAACTCAAGCAAAGAGGCAAATGGGGAAATTCTTTTTAATGATTTTGAAAAAAATAAAAAAATAGTAAAAGATTATATACAAAAAAGGAGTAAGTTCTTAGAAATAATAAAAGAAAAATTGGCGGAAGTGAAAACTGTAATAATTTATGGTGCGGGAATGCATACATCTCAAATGATTGGAGAGGGTTTGTTGGAAAACATAAATATAGAGGCTATTGTTGATTCTGACGTAAGAAAATGGAGGAACAATTTTTTTAATTATACGATATCGTCACCTGAAATTTTAAAAAATTGCAAATTTCCAGTGTTAATTTCTTCTTATGATAGCCAAGAAGAGATTTCTAATTTTATATCCAAAAATTATCCGAATGTTAAGCAAATCAAGCTGTATGATAAGGTCATAAGTTATAATAAAGGTACAAAGGAATCTGTATGTTAGTTTCAGATGTAATTGCAAAAACACTATCATTATTGGGTGTAAAAGCTGTTTTTCTTTATCCTGGGGGAACAATAGCTCCATTATTAGATTCGCTTGCAAAAGAAGGAATTGACTATATTTGTGCAAGAAATGAGCAAGGTGCTGGATATTCAGCCATAGGTATTGCGAAAGTAAGCAATGAAACTCAGGTAGTTATTGTGACATCCGGCCCGGGTGCTACAAATTTATTAACCCCTGTTGCAGATGCTTATTATGATTCCGTTCCGTTGTTAGTATTTACAGGTCAGGTTGGAACCAAGGATATAAATTTCGAGGAAAAAATTCGACAGACGGGATTCCAAGAAACGGATACTGTTGATATTTTCAAGTCCGTAACTAAAAAAGCACATACTTTGGCTCTTGATGAAGATATTTCAAGAACAATATATGATTCTTTTATGCTGACAAAAGAGGGAAGGCCGGGTCCTGTTCTTGTTGATTTGCCAATGGATGTTCAAAGAAGTGAAATAAAACAGGAGGATTCAAAAAAATTTTTAGCTGACATTAGCAAGGAAATTAACAGTTCAAAAGATAAGAGTAGTGTTTTCTCAAAAATTAGTGGATTAATTTATAAGTCTAAAAGACCGTTAATTTTGGCGGGTAATGGTATCTATATTTCAGATTCCGTAAACGAATTTCGGTCTTTTGTGAGAAAATACAATATTCCCGTAGTATGTAGCCTGCCAGGTGTTGGAACTTTGCCCTCTAATCATCCATTATACTTTAGCTTTTTGGGTCACACGGGAGAATATTTTGCAAATTTGGCTGCTTATTATTCGGACTTTTTAATTGTATTAGGCGCAAGGCTTGACTTACGTCAAACCGGTTCAGAAATAGGTAGTTTCGAAGAAAACAAAATTATTGTAAGAGTAGATATAGATAAAAATGAGTTGGAATATGGAAGGGTGAAAGGCAATATTAATGTTAACATGGATTTAAAACAATTTTTTGACGAATTTTTGTTGCTTGATTTTAAAATTTCATCAAACAAATATTCTGCATGGATAAAGCAGATAAATGATTGGAAAAATAAATTTAATTCATCACAATTTTATCAAAACCCTTCTCTTGGTATGTATGATGTGATTAAGGCAGTTGATAAAATTTCCAAGAATAAAAAAGTGATTGTTAGCTCCGGAGTAGGAATGCACCAACAATTGGTCGCCAGATATTTTACGTTTGATTATCCGAAACGTATTTGGCTAACCTCTGCCGGCCATGGCACAATGGGGTTTGATATACCGGCGGCCATAGGCGCTATTATGCATTTTTCAAAAAATTATATGGGTATTGTATTTGCAGGAGATGGTTCGTTTCAAATGAACATTCAGGAATTAGCGACAATAAAAGAATATAATCTGCCAATAAAAATGTTTGTTCTTGATAACGAAAGACTGGGAATTGTATCCCAATTCCAGATTTTAAATTGGGGGAAGGATCCTTCAACGGGAAACAAACAAAATCCTTCATTTTCAGAAATTGCCAAGGGATATGGTCTGAAAGGATTTGATGTTTTTTCAAGGAAAGAGCTAAAAGATGTTTTAAATGCAACTTTTCAAGATAATTTGCCTTCAGTTATTCATTGTCATACATCTTCAAAAGAAGATGTTCTGCCTATGTTATTAGGTGGTCAAAAAATGAATGAAATGTATCCTTTTGAGGAAAAGGGAGTATTATGAGTAAGACTGCTTTGATTACTGGTGGAAGCAGGGGCATAGGCAAGGCGATTGTATTTGCATTGGCAGAGAAAAATATAAATATTATGTTTACTTATAAAAATAATGTTGAAATGGCAGCTTCTGTTGCGGATACAATAAAGCAAAGGGGTGGCAAAGCTGAATATGCACAGTTTGATCAAAATAATCTAAAAAACATATATAGTCTCATCAATAAAACACATAAGATATTAGGTAAGATAGATATTTTAATTAATAATGCTGCAATTGCCCAAGAAAAGCCTTTTGAATCAATAACGGAAATTGATTTCGATACTATGATAACTGTTAATTTTAAATGCCCCTTTTTTCTAAGCCAGAATGTGGTTCAGGATATGCTGGAGTCGGGATGGGGAAGAATTGTCAACATAGTTTCCATCGGCGGACAATGGGGAGGTTTTAATCAGGTGCATTATGCTGCATCCAAAGCCGCTTTAATAAATCTAACACATTCTATAGCTAAAATCTACTCTAAATTCGGCATAACATGCAATGCCGTATCTCCCGGTTTAGTTGCCACGTATATGTCTGCTAATGAGCTTCAAACGGAAGAGGGAAAAAAGAAACTTGAAAATATTCCTGTTGGCAGAATAGCAAAACCGGAGGAGGTTGCAAATGCTGTTGCTTTTTTAATAAGCGAAGAATCCTCTTATATAACAGGTCAGACAATAAATGTAAACGGAGGAATGTTGCTGAGTCATGGAGTTTAGGATTTAAAAATGAAAAAATTGCTTATTCTTGGCACTGGCAAAGATCAGGTTTTTGGTATCGAAAAAGCAAAGGAAATGGGACTATATACTATTGGTCTGGATTTAAACGAGTTTTCTGATGGCGTAAAGCTTGTGGATGAATTTTATAAGGTAAACATCAAGGATGAAAGCGAAGTTATAGCTTTTCTAAAGCGATACGAAAAACCCATTGATGGCGTAATTGCCTTTGGTGTTGATATTCCTGAAATTTTAGCAAGAGTGGCAGAGATTAAAGATGTTTGTTACTATACTGACTATAATACAGCACTTATCTCCAAAAATAAGTATAAAGCTAAAAAGAGAATGGAAGAATATGGTGTAAAACTGCCAAAATTCTCAGAGATTGAAACATTTGAGGAGTTAATAAGGGAAATTAAAAAGTTTGGCTATCCTTGTGTTTTAAAGCCTGTTGACAATAGCGGTGCAAGAGGTGTTTTGAGAATTACTGAAGATATTGATCTAAAACGGGCATTTGAATATTCAAAGGCTTTTTCCAAAAGCGGTTCTTTAATTCTTGAGGAATTTTTGGATGGTTTGCAGATAAGCTCGGAAAGCTTTGTGATAGATAGCAAGGTTTATACTATTGGTTTGGCAGAAAGAAATTACGAATTTTTAGATAGATTTGCTCCTTTCATAATAGAAAACGGCGGCGATTTACCACCGCCTTTAACCGATAAACAAAGAGAGGAAATAAATGAGCAGATTTTAAAATGCGCAGAAGCTTTTGGTGTAAAAAAAGGAATAATTAAGGGCGATCTTGTTTTGCATGGCGGAAAGATATTTATTATAGAGGTTGCCTTGAGGCTTTCCGGAGGTCATTTTTCGTCAATTGAGATACCGTTAAATACAGGCGTTGATTTTTTGAAATATGCAATATTGATCTCCTTAAATGAAGCAATTGAAACAGATGAATTAGTATTCAAATTAGAAAAATATGTTAGCCTGAGATATATTTTTCCATATAAAAAAGGTACTATAAAAAATCTTGAGTTTCCTGAATGGTTCGAAAAAGAAGATTCGATAAAGGCTTATGATTTTTATTATAGAATCGGAGAGAATGCAAATTATCCCGTAAAGTCTCATCCTGAACGGTTAGGCTTTTTTTTGGTTGCAAACGAAAATTACGTTGAACTGAAAAAAATGATTGATCAATCTTATCAGGATACAGTGGTTGAGATAAAATAAATTATGCTCAATTTCTACTCTCTGTTTCACTTAAATCTTATGTATTCTTCCATAGAAGAAGATCAGAGAAAAGAGGTCATAAAAAAGTGTTATTACCCATTGCTTGAGTTGGCGGAAAACGGAATTCCTATTGGAGTTGAGCTAACCGGTTTAACTCTTGAGATTATAAACGATATTGACAAATCTTGGATTGACCGATTCAAAACCCTTTTGGCTGGTCAAAAGGCTGAGCTCATAGGAAGCGGATATTCCCAGATTATAGGACCGCTTTTTCCAAAAAAGTTGAATATAAAAAATCAGCAGTTGGGGCTGGAGGTTTATCAAAACCTGCTTGGCATAAAGCCTGATATAGCACTGGTG
>JALWSW010000168.1 GCA_027080125.1 Campylobacterales bacterium
GGATCGTTTAATTCCTCAAACTCAAGCCCTTTTTTTCTTGCAACTATTGCGGTTTCTTCTGCAAGAAGTTTTATAAGCTCTTTCGCCGGTTCACAGGAAAGTATTTGATCGCCTGTGAAACCGGTAAAACCTGCCACCGCATTACAGGCAACATTAGCAATCAGCTTGCGCCATATAGGAACCTCTATATTACCTTCTATCAGTTTAACGGTAAAGCCGGCTTTGTTGAGAAAATCTATCATTTTGATAAACGTTTCATCGGGTTTGTTCCCCTCAAGCGTTCCGAGCCAGACCCCTCCTATGCCTCCGGTGTAGCGTATATGGCACTCATCCAATGGCATAGCGCTATGAGCGGTTACTCCGCCCACAACACGTTCTTTTCCTACAACCTCAGCGATGGTTTCCAGATTTCCGAGCCCGTTTTGAACCGAAAGGACATAACCGTTACTGTCGACAATTTTTAATGCGGTTTTTGCTGCCGCTCTGGTAGCATATCCTTTTACCGATATCTGAACGATATCAAATTTACCGAACTTTTCAGGTTCCGTAGTGGCTTTGACCCATTGATGCTTGTAAGATCCGTCCGGCATATAAAGCGTTATGCCGTAATTATTAATCTTTTCAACCTTTTTTTTATCAATATCAATGAGCGTTACGTCACATCCTGCCTCTTTCAGGAGAACCCCGAACGTAGCTCCAAGTGCTCCTGATCCAACTATTGCTACTCTCATACTCCCCCCGATTTGAGTTTGAATAGTTTATACATAAAACCATTAACGTTAAACTACTTCACATTATATCAAATAAGAACTGCCTGTCAAGAATTTTTTTAACTGATTTTTATGTCGGTTTATGATTTGGTCTTTGATATTACGAAAGAGGCAAAATCGTTGAACGAATCTTTTTGTTTAGCAATTTTGTGGTTTTTGCCGGATCGGTTGCCTGTGTAATTGCCGTTACCACCGCGCAGATTCTTGCACCGGAACCAACAACCTGCTCTATATTATCAGGCTTTATGCCGCCCATTACGCTAAAGGGTATCGTTATTTTTTGGGAAACGGATTTCAAATATCTGATGCCCAGAGGTTTATACGAGTTTGTCTTGGTTTGTGTGGGAAATATCGGTCCCACATTGATATAATCGGCTTCCAGATTGATTGCCTGCTCTATCTCTTTGGGATTATGCGTTGATACACCGACCAAAAGTTTGCCGTCAATTTTTCTTATGTCTGAAACAGAAAGATCATCTTGACCGACATGAACACCGTCTGCTCCCGATAGTATCGCAATATCGGCACGGTCGTCGATTATCAGAATACCTTTGAAGTTTTTTCTGAATTCTCTGGCAAGAATGATTTTTTCAGAATCCGTTTCATCTTTCATTCTAAGCTGGATTATGTCAACATAACCAGCGATTTGTTTGACAAGCTCAATCGGATTATAGATGCAAAGCGAAGGCGTTATAACAGGATATAACGCTCCTTTTTCAAATATTGACCCGAGTGTCTTAACCCGCCAATCCAATATCCCAGTCCTTCCACACCGGATACAACCCGGCAGCTCTGATTGCCCTGACAACTTCTGCGGGAGTTCTGTTATCGCTTATATCAAACTGACCAGTAGTAGAATCGTCGCTATAACCGCCAGGATTCGTTTTTGAGCCTGCGCTTGTATTGGTGGCAGCTATCTGCAACAGCTTATCTCTGAAGCCGGCTCTCTCTCTTGTTGATAGCACCAGAAATGCTTGAGGAAAAACAAGCCTTAATGCCAGAATTATCTGCAACAGATCTCTGTCTTTGACCTCAACTGTGGGTTGATAACTGCCGACAAATGGTCTTATTCTGGGAAACGAAAATCCGATCTGTGTTTTCCAAAATCTTTTTCTTATAAAGGCGGCATGAAGAGCTGCAAAAAAGATATCGGTTCTGAAATCGGCAAGTCCCAATAGCACACCGAAGTTTATCTTTTTGATACCGGCTTTTGCAGCTCGTTCGGGTCCCTCTATTCTCCACCGGAAATCTCTTTTCGGTCCGCCGATATGAACGATTTTATAGACTTTTTTGTTGTAGGTTTCCTGGTAGAGGCTCAATCCGTCGCATCCTGCTGCCACTGCTTTTCTGTATAGATTTTCTGTGAGCGGCTGAACTTCTATGGATATAGAAGGAAATTTTTTATGAAGAAGCGCAATGGTATCTATCAGATAGTCGCTTTTCATAACAATCGGATCCTCTCCGCTCACAATGAGAATATGCCTGAAACCTTGATTGTAAAGATAATCCGCATCTTTTGATATCTCTTTGCTGCTGAGTCGCTTTCTTTCTATCTTGTTGTTTTTGTTGAAACCGCAATAGACACATCTGTTTATACATCTATTGGTGATATAAAGCGGAGCATAAAGAAAACGCGCCTTACCGAAATATTGAGTTGTGATACGACTGGCTTTTTTCTCCAATTCCGGTAACCTTGCTGATGCAGTCTGAGAAAGAAGTATCGGAAGATCGCCTACTGAGAAATTCTCCTTTTTTAAAAGTTTGTCAAGTGTATCCGGTTTTACGTTTGCTATTTTCGCAGAGACCTTTTCCCATCTGTATTGCTCAAGTAAGCTCAGAAAATTTTTATACCTCATATAATGCCTTTTTCCGGACTGCTTGCGTATGCATGCTCTTTTGAGGCGATAATTCCTGCCTCATATCCGGTTCTTCCTGCCTCAACGGCGAGTTTGAATGCTTTTGCCATTTTTACCGGATTATCCGAGGTGGCAATTGCAGTATTTACCAAAACCGCATCTGCGCCCATCTCCATAGCATATCCCGCATCGCTTGGGCTTCCAAGTCCGGCATCCACAACAACCGGAAGATTTGAATTCTCAATGATTATACGAATCATCTCCTTGGTTTTCATTCCCCTTGCAGAGCCGATCGGACTGGCAAGAGGCATCACTGCCTCCGCTCCGGCATCCTCCAATCTTTTTGCAAGAACCGGATCGGCATTCATATACACAAGCACCGCAAATCCATCTTTTGCCAGCTTCTCGGTTGCTTTGAGCGTATCAATCGGATCAGGCAAAAGATACCAAGGATCGGGAGTAACCTCAAGCTTTACCCAGTTCCCAAGTCCCATATTTCTGCCGATATTTGCAATTTTTATTGCCTCGCTGGCATTTTGTGCGCCAGAAGTGTTGGGCAAAATCTGAATCCGGCTGAAATCTATCGCTTCGATGATATCCTCCTGTGTATTGTCAAGGTCAACTCTTCTGAGCGCAACGGTTACGATTTCACTTCCCGAGGCATTTATTGCCTCCTTCATGACGGAGTTTGAGGAAAATTTCCCCGTTCCCACAATCAGTCTCGAGGAAAACTTTCTGCCTGCTATCTGAAGCATTATCCGCCCCCGACCGCGCTTATAATATCTATACAATCGTTTTCTTTCAGCATTGCCGTTTTATACTCCTCTTTTTTAATCGGTTTTCCATTTAGTTGAATATAGAGCATCCTGTTGTTTAATTTCAAGTCTATAATCAACTCTTCAACGGTTTTTGCATTAAAATCTCTCGATTTTCCGTTTACCAACAGTTTCATTTTGGATTTTCCTTACGCGTGCAGTTTCATGCCGTTTTTTTTGTTAAACACTTCAAGGATTTCAGAAGCAATCTCTTCTATCGATCTTCCGGTTACCTCAACCTTCAGCCACTGCGGATGTTTCTTTGTCAGCTCATAAAGCATTTCGGTCTCCTCATAAATAAAACTCCTGCTGCAATAATTGGGGTTGCTCAAGCGAAGCTTTTTTGCCCTGTGACGTCTTATGCCAAGCAGCACTTCAGGATCGATAGTCAAAACCACGACACGATTTTGATCGATCGAATCTAATATCGAAGGAAATCTTTCACCTTTCACAAGCGCAAAATTGGCAACCCGATATCCCTCTTCAGCCAGATAAAGTGAAAGCGGCGTTTTACCGGATCGGGAGAGTCCCAGAATCACTATATCGGCTTCCTCTATATCCTTGACCGATCTGTTGTCATCATGAGCCAATGTATAATCCAAAGCGGCAATCCTGTCAAAATATTTATCTCCTATTCTGTGCAGAAGTCCTGATTTTCCGGCTACCTTTTTTCCGAGAAATCCCTCGAATTTTCTCAGAAAAAATCCGAAAATATCGATATGGAATATGTTGTTATCCTCGCAATATCGATGCAGAATATTTCTCAGTTTTGTATCGGCAATAGTAAAAAGCACCATAATATCGGAATAACTTGAGGCTGCCTCAATTACCTCTGATAATCGTTCGGTGTTGTTGACTCTTCCGAATCGCATTACCGAAACGTTAGGGTTGTCAAACTGGACAAGGAAAGCCTCCGTAATGCGCTTAACGGTTTCGGCGGTTCCGTCTGAAACCAGTAATAATCTTTTTTTCTCCACGCAAGCATTATAGCTTTATCATCGAATAAATAAAGTGCGTAAGGGACAGTTCGAATAACTATTGTTAAATCGAACGGCGCGGCTATATTTTTGTTTATGATTGAAGATAAAAAAACAATTGAAATTTTTTCCGAAGACTTATGTCAAGTTGACGGAATTGGCAAAAAGAGGGCTCAACTGCTTTACAAAAAAGGCATAAAGACAGTGTGGGATCTGCTTTGCACTGTCCCGGTTCGTCTTGAAGACAGGCGAAAGATTTCTGAGGCAAATGAACTTGAGGATGGAAAATATGCCCTTGTTGCCGGTAAAATATTCTCAAGTCAAGCAGCAAGAACATTGCGCGGAACAAGAATCTTTACCGCATCGCTTAAAAGCGGCAACACCGAGATTCAGCTTGTTTTTTTCAACGGTAATTTCAGGTCGTTGAGCTGGCTTTTAAAACCGGGAAAATATCTTATCGCCTATGGAATTGTTGAAAAAGGTTTCAGGATTCAGATGATACATCCCAAATTTAAGATAGTCCGAAAAGTCGATATAGAAAATTATCATGGTAAAATTTATCCGGTATATTCGGAAAGCATACGATTTTTATCCAATATTATGCCAAAGCTTATTGGTGAAATTGAGGAGAGATTGCCTTCCGGTTTTGACATCTTTCCCGATCGATTTATCAAAAAGCATCGGCTTATCAATATAATCGATGCTTGGAAGATGATGCATACGCCTGTTGATAACAATCTTGATTTGGCAAAAAGAAGAATGAAGTATAACGAGGCGATAGCTTTTCTTTCAAAAAGATTAAGATTTTCAGAAAGCATAAAGAAGGCGAGGGCTTTTAAAATGAAAGCACCGGGCATTATAGATAAATTAGAACAGAAACTTCCTTTTAAGCTGACAGCTGATCAGAAAAAGGCAATCGCCGAGATTTCAAAGTCAATGAACTCGGATAAAGCGATGTTTCATCTTTTGCAGGGCGATGTCGGAAGCGGAAAGACTGTTGTGGCAATAGCGGCGGCTTTGATTGCTGCGGATTCCGGTTATCAAACAGCGTTTATGGCTCCCACCGACCTTTTGGCTCAGCAGCATTTTACCTCTGTCAATTCAATTGCATCGTCGTTTTCTCTGAAAGCGGTGCTTCTTACGGGAAAACAGAAACCGAAAGAGCAAGGCGAGGCAAGAAATCAGATAAGCTCAGGACAAGCCGATATAGTTGTAGGCACGCATTCTTTGATATCGGAAAAAACAGAGTTTGCTAAACTCGGTCTTGCGATAATCGATGAGCAGCAGCGATTCGGTGTGATTCAGCGCCAGATGCTTGTCAATAAATCGGTCTGTCCTCATTTGCTTATGCTAACAGCTACTCCCATTCCAAGAACGCTTCTTATGAGCTTTTACAGAGAGCTTAGCGTTTCGGAATTAAAACAGATGCCTCTTGGAAGAAAACCTGTGAAAACAAGGTTTGTGATGCCTGAGAACAGAGAAAAGATGTACCGGTTTATCGAAAAACATATAGAAAAAGGAGAGCTCTGTTATGTGGTGCTTCCTTTGATAGAGGAATCCGAAAAGCTGAATCTGAGAAATGTAAAAAAGGAATATGAAAGATTAAAAAGGATTTTTTCCTGCAAAATAGAGATGCTGCACGGACAGATGGATGAGGCAGACAGGCAGGAGGTAATGGAGCGATTCAGGCGGAAAGAAACAAAGATTGTCGTTTCTACAACTGTGATAGAGGTGGGTGTTGATGTGCCTGATGCAACGATAATGCTTATTGAGGATGCAGACAGATTCGGAATGTCACAGATTCATCAGTTAAGGGGCAGGGTAGGCAGGTCGTCGCTTCAGTCATACTGCTTTCTTGCCGCTGGTGATCCAACAGAGCGGGCACTGCAAAGACTTCGGTTTCTTGAGTCCTGCAATGACGGATTTAAGATAAGCGTGGAGGATTTGAGACTAAGAGGACCGGGACAGTTCATAGGTGAAAATCAGTCGGGATTTGCAGGCTTCAGGTATCTGGATTGGGAAAAGGATATAAAAATCATCAATTCTCTAAACGAAGATATAAATATGATAGCTGCAAATCCTCTTGTTTTCGAATTGCTTCGATAATTTGTGTAAACTCAGCCTTTCACCGATTTCCTACGTTTGTATATATAATATTTTCCATCTGAAGCAGAAACTATAAAAAGCTGATGACGTCTGTATGGCAGGAAAAGACCAATCATAGTAAAGAATATCCCGGCATAAAGCGCAATCAGCATAAAAGCGGCCCCCGGTGTTTTTGATGCCTGAATAATCGTTATATATCTTGGCTTAATCTTTTCTAGAGCTAATGTAAAGTTGCCAAGATTCACCGGAGATTCGGAGAAAATCCAGCCGGATCTGTCAGAATTGCCATTTTTTACCTCAATAAGCAAAGCATTGCCAAATCTTGGGAAACGGTTTGTGTAGTTGATTAATTTAATGGTTGTATCGTCATATTGAAACGATTGTCCAAGCATCAAGGTTTTTGTTACGGTCTTATCAGACGAATAGGCGCTCAGAACAAATGATGAGTTTGCCCTGTCGATGTCCCATCCGGTCTGATAAAACCAGATATTTTTATAAACAAACGGGTGATTTACCCTAAGTTCGAAAGGTATAATCTTGTTGCCATCTATCGCATCCCCGTGTGTTATATATGCTTTTATCTGTCCGGTTTTATAATGGGTTATTTCAAAGTAGTTGTTTTTTATGTAAAAAGGCAGGGTTCCCGACTTCCTTTTATTGTTGTGCCAGGTATTGCTGCTTGTTCCGTCAGGCAGCATAAGATATCCCTTGAATCCAACAAAAGCGGTTGTAGCTCCAATGATTGCTATCAATATTATCGACAGATGGATAAAAAATACGGAGAAATGCCGCCACCTGCCGAACTGAAGTATAATACTGCGTATTCCGTTTTCTTCTCGCTCAATTATATGATAACGGCGAGTTTTTATACGCCTGAAGAATCGGTCCAATCCGTTTTTGTTTACCTGTAGCTTACTGAAAGCTTTTCCAAACTTTTTAGGCGCTTTCATGGACGGAGATACCAGCATTTTGTATAACGAGGGAAAACGATCTATGCTGCAGGCAACTATGTTTATCATCAGCAAAACAATAAGCGTGATAAACCACCACGAATGATACGAGTCGCTCATCTGCATAATATTGTAAAGTTTTATCATAAACGGACTTGCGGTAGAATAAAAATGTTCCGTAAATTTTGGTGTGATATATGTTCCCGGTATCAGTCCTATTGCAATGAGAGTAAGCAAAATAATGGCGGTTTTAAACGAAGTTAATACGTTTTTCATCTGTCTTTATGCGCTGCCGTAGCTGTGAAGTCCGGATAAAAAGAAGTTCACTCCTATATAGGTTATCAATACCGATATAAATCCGATAATTGAAACTATAGCTAATGTTTTTTTTGTTTTGCCTGAGCGCTTGAGGTGAAGATAGACCGCATAAACAAGAAATGTAATAAGACTCCAGACCTCTTTGGGATCCCATCCCCAATAGGTTCCCCATGCGTAATGAGCCCATATCGAGCCAAGTATTATGCCTGCTGTCAGAAGCGGAAATCCGAATACGATTCCCCAATCGCTTATCTGAGACCATTTATCCGCATCAGGTTTGCTTATACGCGCAAGATACAGTATTGCGGCTATAAAACTTATTCCAAATCCGGCATAGCTCAAAAACGAAACCAAAACATGCCAGGTGAGCCAGTTGCTCTGCAGCGCCGGATTCAGAGGCTCTATCGATTTGCTGAGATCTGTCATAAAGGTTATATATCCCATTGAGCCTCCTGCAAGCAGTGCAGTTCCACCAAGGAGATTTCGATTTATACCGATTTTTATCGTAAGAAGGGATGTGATTATTCCAAGAAACATTGCAAAGGCGAAAAACGATTCAAACGCGTTTGAGATTGGAAAATGTCCAATGCCCATCTTATAGCTTTCACCCCATCTTATAAGAAATGCTACGATAAAGGTAAATGTGGCGGCAACAAATGTTGCAATCAGAATTTTGTTCAACTTTTTATCGGAATTAAAAAGGGCGACTATAAATGAGGCCAAAAAAAGCCATATACCGATTTTTGTAAGCAATAAACTGTTTATCATAAAAACCAAACCTCCTAACTAATACCTTGCAGGCGAGCTGCTTGTAGAGATTATAAGTCTGAAAATGCCGTAGTCAACACGATTAGACACCAATATGGTTTGGAGATTTTTCTTAAAGCAAGCAGATGTTCAAAAAGAGGAGAAAATCGTCAAAGTTTATACTACCCCAATCAGCTCTTCTGCATACGCGATGCTTTGTATATAACTTTGTTCAATATCTTTTAAATCTATTGACCCGGAATAAAGATTAATTATATTTTTCCAGTCTCCTTTCTCGTATCTGGTAAACAGATCTAAGACATAGTAAAGTTCGTTGTCATGCTTAAGCAGCGCTCTTTTTATATGTTTTGAAAGCGGCAGTTGAGATAAAATCTTTTCCATCTTCATTTGCAGTATTACATCTATCATAGAAAGCATACCTGTTAAGAAAAACTCTGATTTTTCGAATTTGTTTGAAAATTTGCCTCCGATAATCTCGCAGAATTTTGCCCTCAGCAGGCTATTTTTTATCACCTCGTTAGCTCCTTCAAATCTGTTTTTCGATAGCAGAGACATATAGATCAATCTTTTAATCTCCTCGGCTCCCAGAAGCGCTGTTGCCTGCATAACCGACCTGATCTCTTTTGAACGCGAATGATAGGCGGCATTAATAAGCTTTAGCAATTTATAGGTCAGCGAAACATCGGCTTCAATCAGAGAGGCAATCTTTTTTAAGTCATAATTATCTCTGTTTATCTCTTCTAAAATTTTCGTATTAATCAATGAATTTATGGGAATATCTTTTTCTTTTACGATTTGAGGTTTGCTGAAGAAAAACCCTTGGAACAACCTGTATCCGTTTTCTACGGCAAACTCAAAAACTTCGTTTGATTCCACCTTTTCGGCAAGAACGGTTTTGCCCGGAAGTTTTTTGGGGATTTCCTGCAGGTCCGCTTTTCTGTTCAGCATAAAATCTACCTTTATTATATCAACATAAGGAAACAGTTTTTGGTAATATTCATACCTGTAATGTTCATAATCATCCAAAGCAATCGTATATCCTTTTGCTTTCAGATTTCTTATAAGTTCAATCATTTCATTGTCGATTTTGACATCCTCGAGAATCTCTATGATTATATTCTCAGGCGATAAATTATACAAAAGTTCCTTATCCTTAAGCAGATTGTATGTAAAATTGATAAACGCCTTCTTATCGCCTACTAAATTCGGCAATCCTATGACGGTAATGGCGTTTACCAAGACATCTTTGGAAGCCTGATCCCCATCTTTGATTTGATCATTGAAGTTTTTCTTTTCACCGGTTCTGTAAAGCAGTTCATAGGCAAAAAGTGACTTATCTTTGGTAAATATCGGTTGTCTTGCTATAAATTGATATTTGGCAAATGAAGTAGTTTTATTCATATTGAAAATCTGTCGTTTTGCTCATCGGTAAACAATTTACTATATTATACTTTGCTTGTCAATAATTTCCGGGTTCCGACTAATAAACGTTGATCTTTAAATCAAAGTATAATTTGACAATATTATCTTCGGAGGTATATTTGAAATTATATATTCAATAAAGAACCGGACTGGTATATCTATGAATATGAATGGAGATGCTGAAGTGGCAGAGACAAAACAGATAAGCAAAATAAGATCTGAACTCTCAGAAGGTATGGGGCTTTCTAAATGCCGGAAATGCGGCTGCATGAGAGATGCCCTGGAAAATTTACGCAGCTCTTTTTCTGTGAAGATTGAAGATTCTGTGAAGATTGAAGACTTCTCCGGACTGCTCGCAGAGATGGACTGCTGGTCAAACCGGATGGAGCCGGTCAGATACGCCTGTTTGGGTTGTAAACACTGCTTTCCTGCAGTGGCAACGAATATCTTTCGTCAAGCTTTTCCCAATCTCAAAGCTCAATCCTCGGATTATATCTTTGAATCGAACGAGAATGGCTGGCCTGTTGTTGCAGGAGAATATTACGCATTCTGCGAAGGTGAGAACTGTCCTGTTGCCGTGTCGACTCTTGGCAGTGTTGAACTTGCCAGGCGACTTGCAGATAACAGACCGAGCGAACTCTGTATTGTAGGCAAGACAGAAACAGAAAATATAGGTATAGACAAAATAATCAAAAACACGGTTACAAACCCAACCATTCGTTATCTGCTGATTGCGGGAAATGATCCAAAAGGGCATTATAGCGGCAAAACATTGCTTTCGCTCTGGAGAAATGGCGTTGATGAGAATATGAGGGTAATTGATTCACCTGGCAGACATCCGGTGCTGCAAAATGTTGCGCATCAGGAGGTTGAGTCTTTTCGAGAACAGTTAGAGATTGTAGATATGATCGGTTGCGAGGATGAGAAGCAAATTATAGAGAAGATCAAAGAGCTTTCTTCGCAAAAAACATGTTCTTGCTGCGGATGCGAACAATCCGCTAAACTAACAAAATCTGTCAAGGTTTCAAAAGCAGATGTAATCCGGGCAAAAAAACCTCAAAAAATCGAAATGGACAAGGCGGGCTATTTTGTGATTTTTCCCAAATCACAGAGCATAATTGTTGAGCATTACACCTATGACAATCTGCTCGGGCATATAATTGAAGGTATGGATGCGCGAAGTTTGTATTGGACAATCATTGAACATGGCTGGGTTACACAGCTGAGCCATGCGGCTTATCTTGGCAAAGAACTGATGAAGGCGGAACTCTCAATAAAGATGGGTTTCAGATATACTCAGGATGGTGCATGACATCGATGCTCAAAAATGATTGCCCGGCAAATTTTCATTGATTTAACCGATAATGATTTTACGCAATAAAGCTCTCAATTGTCATTGATTACATTTCGCATATATATTCACTACGTTGCTGCCATTTTATAGTTACATCAACACTGCTGCTACCAAAGCTACTGTTATTTACATCCCAAAATTTGCATACTTTTCCATTTGAAGCATCTGTAATTATTACAGTATCAGCCTGTTGATAAGCTCCTATTTGTTATTGCGAGCGAGCCTGGCGAGCGAAGTAATATCAAGAGTGAGACTTGAGCGAACCTTAGGTGTTCGCAGTGACATAAAAAAAGTGGTACTCCTCGCAATAACGTTTATTAACAGGCTCGATATTGCGACCCGTCATTAAACGGTTTTGAAAAGGTAAACGGAACCGGAAAATTGGAGAAGTGTTAGCAATAAGTATGATCATAGTTTACTAAATCGGGCGCAGTGAGTAATTTGTAAAAATCGAGTTTCAGATCGATGTAGCTTTTTTAAAAATATCGCATATAATATGTGCCTATAATGCTGGGAAACAGATTTTTACTGATTTTTATACCGTTTATATTGTCAGGGTGCGGATATAAATCGGCGCCTTTGCCTCCGGTTCATAAAAAAACCGCAAGCACAATGCGTGTTATAAATGCAAGCAGCGCGGCTGCAAGCGAGGTGACGCTTGCAATCAGAACCGTGGTTTTGACCGATTTCAACTCCTTTGCCAATGTGCCAAGAGTTGCCGCGCACGGGGTATAAAACAGTATAAACATCACAAAAACAACCATTTGAGAATAGCTCATATAACTGTGAACAGCCGAAATCGAATAAACCCCGAATGATTGAGCAAGCAGCAGAAGCGTCATCTCTTTCCTTAGAATTCCGAATATAAGCGGTATTCCAACCGCAACCGGAAGCCCAAGCATCCAATAAGTCAATGGGGAAAGCAGATTATTTACAAATCCTGCTGCATCAAAATATTGAAGTAGAGCCAAAATAATGCTCGATCCGACAAGAATCGGGGATGCCATAGAGAAAAACTCTTTCATTCTGAAATAGGTTTTTGCGGCAATATGCTTTATGACAGGAACTCGCCAGGGTGGAATCTCCAAAATCATTTCCGGTTGCCTGCCCGGCCATATTTTAGAGAGCAGACTGCCGGCTACACCTACAACCATAATATTAAAAATATAAAACGATATCGCTGCGGCAGCACCTAAAAAATAGCCTATCAAACCGATAATAACGGTTGTTCTGGCAGAACATGGAACGATAACCGCAATAAAGGATGCTATGATTCGATCTCTCCTGGAAGGCAGGATTCTGGTAGCCATAACCGCAGGCACAGAGCATCCGTATCCTGATAGAATCGGAAACGATGCAACCCCATGAAGTCCCATTTTGTGCATAATTCCATCGGTTAAATATGCAACCCTCACCAGAAATCCGGAATCCTCAAGCAAAGCAAACAAAATAAAAAACGGAATAAGATAAGGCAAAGAAATGACCATAACGCTGTTGATGCCGGAAACCAATCCTTTTAAGATATAAAACAACAAGCCATGAGGAAGCGTTCCGTAAACCTGCCTGCCTACCCATACCGTTGCCTCATCGAGTAGATTTTCAAACGGCATTCCGCCATAGAATATCATAAAAAATGTCGCCAAAAGCACCATAACCGCAGATGGTGGTCCCCAAATAGGATGAAGCACAATATCATCGATTTTCTGGCTAAAGGTAATTTTTGAAGCATTAGTTACGCTAACAACCTTTTCAAAAATATCAAAAGACTGAGCGTGCCGCTCGGCAAATATTACCGATTCGGCAGGCTGTCCATGGCTTTTTTTCAGTTCAGCTTTTATTTGGTCAATTCGTTCCAATATCTTTTTATCTACCATATTCCTGACATAATCGTCTGAGGAAAGCAGATGGGTAGCGATAAATCTATTAGGAATATTTTTCTTAAGTTTTGCCTCTTCAACAAGTTTTGCCGCCTCTGATACCCATTTTTCAACATCTTTTCTGAATTTTAAGTAGCAATAGGTCATATCGGTTTTGCCCAGCATCATCTCGCTGAGACGCTTGAGTCCTTTTCCCTGTCTGGCGATTGTTTCAGTGGCGGGAATCCTCAGGATCTCAGAAAGTTTTTTTACATCTATACGCATTCCTCTTTTTTTTGCATCATCAATCATGTTGAGCGCAAGCACCATAGGTTTTCCGATTTCCATCAATTCAAGAACAAGCTCCAACCCTCTTTCAAGCCGGGATGCATCCAATACGACAACCACAAGATCAACCTTTTTATTAAGAAGATAATCTCTTGTGCATCCTTCCGCCTCATCTGAGGAATAAAGTGAATATGTGCCTGGCAGATCCACAAGATTGAATCTGTTCATTCCAACCTTTACGATTGCCTTGGTAAAATTTACAGTTGCGCCCGGAAAGTTTACTGCAACCGATCTGTATCCCGCAAAGCTGTTGAATATCGTGCTTTTTCCACAATTGGGTTGCCCGACCAGACAAACGGTGCGTAAAGATTCTTTATTGTTTTCGCCGCTATCTGCCGAATTGCTACAGCCGCATTTTAACATTCGTATTCTCCTTCATACAAAGCGTTTGACGCCGGTTGGTTTTTCTCATGTGCGCGATTTTGTTGCTCGTTTGGTTTGCATTACACAAATAACATATAGAATTTTGCAGAAATTTAAAGACCGCCGAAATCTGTTTTTTATGATTATTTGACAAATAAATATTTTATGATATTGTATTTGAATTAGATATTATTGTTCAGATAATATATTTGGAGATCTGAAAAGTATGCAAATACGTGAAAGGGGATGAAATAACCTTATGAAGCGAGCTACAATCGGGATTGATATCGGAAGCTACGGTATTAAACTCGCAAAACTGAAGCGAAAAAAGAACGATATAGTGGCTGTTAAGCTTGTATTCGAAAAATATCCTGACAATCTTAACTATGAAAATCTTGATTCAAAAAATATTGCCAGCTTTATTACCGAATTATTCAAAAAAAACAGGATAAAAGACAAGGTTGTTTGCGCTTCTCTGCACGGCAATGATGTGATAGTAAAAAATATTACTTTGCCTTCTGTGGAAAAATCTGAGCTGAGGCAGGCTGTAAGCTGGGAAGCTGAACAGTATATACCATATAACATAAACGATGTCAGTATAGGTTTTCAGGTTTTGCCATCTGATGATAGTTCGAGAACGAATGTCCTGATTGCAGCGGCAAAAAAGGAAACCGTTGATAAAAGAAAAGGAATTCTCAGAAAGGCAGGACTTGATGTTGAGATCATGGATATAGATTCTCTTGCAATAGCCAACTGTTTTGAG
>JALWSW010000169.1 GCA_027080125.1 Campylobacterales bacterium
AAGCCGCTCGATATCATTCTTTGGTTATCGATACAGAGAGCTTGCCTGATGAGTTTGAGATAACTGCCGAGAGCAGCGATGAGGAGGTAATGGGCATAAAGCACAAAAATTTTCCGCTTGTAGGGGTTCAATTTCACCCGGAATCGATTATAACCGAATATGGAATAAAGATAATTGATAATTTTTTAAAAGAATACGCTGGAGGCTAAGTTATGGAAAAAATCCTGGAAAAGCTTGCCGGTTTGCAAAATCTTGACGAAAAAGAGATGAGCGAATCTATCGGCAGGCTGGCTGACGGAAATCTTGACCCTGCAACCGCAGGTGCTCTACTTTTCGGTTTGAGGACAAAAGGAGAGACGGTTGAGGAGATTGCAACAACGGTTGAGGCTATGAGAAGGCGAATGCTGAAACTTGGGGCAAGCCCGGATGGCGCAATAGATACCTGCGGCACAGGCGGAGACGGCTCTGGAAGCTTTAATATCTCCACTGCCGCTGCCATTGTCTCTGCCGCTGCAGGGGCAAAAATCGCCAAGCATGGAAACCGTTCTGCCTCAAGCAAAACCGGAAGTGCCGATCTATTGGAAGCAGCCGGAGTAAATATAGCTATGTCGAGCAAAACCGCAGCAAATGCATTGGATGAGATTGGTTTGACTTTTCTTTTTGCCCCGCTTTATCATCCTGCTATGAAAAATGTTGTTCCGGTCAGGAAGGCGCTTAAGATAAGAACCGTATTCAATCAGATAGGACCTCTTTTGAACCCGGTTATGCTCAAACGTCAGATAATAGGAACTGCAACCGATAAGATGGCTGATACCACCATAAAGGTATGCCAAAAGTTGGGATGGGAGAAGGTTTTTGTTGTTCATTCATCCGACGGGTTTGATGAGATAAGTATAAGTGCGCCCACAAAACTTTATAAGTTGGAAAACGGAAGCATTACCAGTCAGCTCATAGATCCTTCGGAGTTTGGATTTGAACCGGGCGAGGTAGGAGGCGCAGATGCCAAATACAATCTTAAGATTCTCAACGACATACTGGATGGTAAAAAATCTTCATATCGGGACATAACCGTTTTGAATGCTGCCTATGCGCTCAATTTGGCCGGGGTTGCAGCAGATATCAAAGAGGGTATCGCTGTTGCAACCGATGCAATAGATAGTTCAGCTGCAAAACGAAAACTTGCAGAGCTTGTAGAGTATAGTAGGTCATGATGCTTCCTGATAGCAACGGATATTATGGAAACTTCGGCGGAAGATTTGTTCCTGAGATATTGATGGGACTGCTTGAGGAACTTGAGCAAAACTACAACAGGATAAAAAAGGAAAAATGGTTTAAAGAGCGATTTAAGCAGATGTTAGCCGATTTTGTCGGACGTCCTACACCGCTATTTGAGGCAAAACGATTATCTGGCAAATACGGGTTTAGGATTTTTCTGAAAAGGGAAGATTTGGCTCATACCGGGGCTCACAAAATAAACAACACTATCGGTCAGGCTATCTTAGCCGAGGCTATGGGCAAAACCGATATCATAGCTGAAACCGGAGCGGGTCAGCACGGGGTTGCAACCGCTACCGCATGTGCAATGCTTGGGCTGAACTGCAAGGTGTTTATGGGGACTGAGGATATCAAAAGGCAGTATCCCAATGTTGAGCGAATGAAGATATTGGGAGCGGAAATAATTCCGGTAGATTCGGGCACCAAAACCTTAAAGGATGCAATAAATGAGGCTATTCGCTATTGGGTAACACATGCGGATAAAACCTTTTATCTCATAGGCTCTGCTGTCGGTCCTCATCCGTATCCGAGCATAGTCAGAGATTTTCAATCGGTTATAGGGCGTGAGGCAAGAGGTCAAATAAGAAGCAAAATCGGGAGATTGCCTGATATGATAATTGCATGTGTCGGAGGCGGAAGCAATTCGATCGGAATATTCTGGCCGTTTATGAAAGAAAATGTCAAATTTATCGGTGTGGAGGCAGGTGGTAAAGGTGAGAGGATAGATCAGAATGCCGCCACATTGACATACGGAAAGCCGGGAATTCTTCACGGCGCATTGTCATATCTGCTTTATGATGAGAACGGAAATATCTATCCGACCCATTCGGTTGCAGCCGGACTCGATTATCCCGGTGTGGGACCTGCGCATTCGTTTTTCAAGGAAGCCGGCAGGGCAGAATATCATAGCATCTCGGACAAGGAGGCAATAGAGGCGTTTTATGAGCTATCCGAGCTTGAGGGAATCATACCGGCAATGGAAAGCGCTCATGCGGTAGCTTATCTCAAAAAATTAAAGGGTAAGCTTTCCAGAGATGCAGCTGTGATAGTTAATCTCTCAGGAAGAGGCGACAAAGATCTCGGCGAGTTTGAGGAGAGCAGATGAAAGATATCGTAATCTATTTTACATACGGATTGACAAGTGAGGATGAATTGTTGGAGCTTTTCAGGCGGATGAAAAAAATCGGCGTCAGTGCGGTTGAGCTTGGGGTGCCGTTTTCAGATCCGGTTGCAGATGGTCCCATAATACAGGAAGCCTCTATCAGGGCGCTTAAAAACGGAGGTTCGCTGAAAAAGGCTATCGAGTTTGCAAAAAAATATAAGGACAAACTTGAGTTACCGATCTATCTTATGGGCTATATCAACAGTTTTTACAGCTACGGTCTATCCGGGTTTATCGAAGATGCAAAAGCTGCAGGCATAGCCGGCGCTATCATACCGGATCTGCCGATAGAGGAGTTTGCCGGATTTAGAAAGGAGGCGGAAAAGAGGAATTTTGCATTGCCGGTTATTATCAGTCCGCTTAGCTCTGAGAAAAGAATAAAGATGCTTGCAAAAGCTGCAACAGGATTTATATATTTGGTGCCGAGAATGGGCACAACCGGTACTCATACGGACGATTTTTCCGCTGCAAAAGAGATGATAAAAAAGATAAACTCGCCGCTTCCGGTGTATGTCGGTTTTGGGATTCATAATGCGGCATCCTTGAGGTCGGTTATGAGAATCGCCGACGGAGCGATAATAGGAAGCGCTTTTATCAAACGCTATCTTGATTCCGGCAGAATTGATGAGCCGATAAACTGGCTGAGGGAGGTTGCAGGCAATTAGCATAAAAGAGCAGATTGAAGCTTTGCCTCCAGATCCAGGGGTATATATTATGAAGGATAAAACCGGACAGATTCTTTATGTCGGCAAGGCAAAGAATCTGAAAAAAAGGGTAAGCAGCTATTTTTCCGGTGGCAAAGCAAGCCTAAGGCTTGATCCGATAAAGCAATATATGGCAGAAAACGTTGTCAGGATAGAGAGCTATTCTACAAAAACCGAGCTGGAGGCGCTGATATGGGAAGACAGGCTCATAAAGCAGATTCAGCCGAAATATAATGTCAAACAGAAAGATGACAGCAGCTATCCTTATCTTGTGCTTACCACTCACGAGGAATTTCCGAGATTGCTTGCCAGACGTCTGCCTCATGAGCGATCTGATGAAAAATCGGTCGGATTCAGAGAGTTCAACGGGGATCTCTATTACGGTCCCCTTACTCCTGCCAAAAAGCTCTACAGCATATTGAAGGTGTTGAGAAAACTATACAAACTTATTCCGCGAGAGGGAAACTGCTTTAAAGAAAAAAGAGCGTGCCTCTATTATGATATAGAAATCTGCCCGGCTCCATGTGTTGGGTTGATAGACAGCGGAAGCTATGTCAGGCAGGTCGATTCGCTGAAGCGATTTCTAAGCGGTGGAAGCAAGCTGGTCAAAAAGGTTGTAAATGAGAAGATGCGGTTTGCAAGCAGCAATCTGAAATATGAGGATGCGCTCTTTTGGAAAGAGGTTGGCGAGGATATCGATCGCTTTTTTATAAATGAGGATGAT
>JALWSW010000170.1 GCA_027080125.1 Campylobacterales bacterium
TCGTTTGACGCACCGGTTGTAATCGAGCTGCCTGTTACCTCCTCAGCCGCTCTTCCTGCCAAAAGCACCATCAGCCTGCTTTCAAGATAATCTTTGCTGTATGAGTGTCTGTCAAATTCCGGAATCTGCTGGGTTAAGCCAAGTGCCATACCGCGCGGAATTATTGTTACCTTATAAACCGGATCTGCATTTGGAAGCAGTTTTGCTATCAATGTATGACCTGATTCATGAATTGCGGTCAGACGCTTTTCCTGCTCGCTCAATACCATGCTTTTTCGTTCCGGCCCCATCATCACCTTTTCTTTGGCAAATTCAAGATCCGACATCTGAACCTTTTCTTTTCCCAGACTCGCAGCCCTCAAAGCCGCCTCATTGATGAGATTTTTCAGATCCGCACCCGAAAACCCGGGTGTGCTTTTGGCTATTATCGAAAGATCGACATTTCCGGCTATTTTTATGTTTCTTGAATGAACCTTGAGAATCTCCTTTCTTCCCTTTATATCAGGCAGTCCTACGGTTATTCTTCTGTCAAACCTGCCGGGTCTTAGCAAAGCCGGGTCAAGAACATCAGGACGATTGGTTGCTGCCATAACCACTATACCTTCGTTTTCGGTGAATCCATCCATCTCAACCAATATCTGATTTAGCGTCTGTTCCCTCTCGTCATGACCTCCGCCGATTCCGGTCCCCCTTCTGCGTCCGACAGCATCTATCTCGTCGATAAAGATGATACAGGGAGCGTTCTTTTTTGCTCTTGTAAACAGATCTCTGACGCGCGATGCACCGATTCCCACGAACATCTCTACAAATTCGGATCCGGAAACTATAAAGAACGGAACCTTTGCCTCTCCTGCAACAGCCTTAGCCAGAAGCGTTTTGCCGGTTCCCGGAGCGCCTATCAGGAGAACGCCTTTTGGAATTCTGCCTCCCAGCTTGCTGAATCTGGAAGAATCTTTAAGAAATGCTATTATTTCGGTCAAATCATCCTTTGCTTCCTCAACTCCTGCAACATCAGAGAATGTTGTCTTGTTCGATTCGCTTGTAATCATTCTGGCATGCGACTTGCCGAACATCAGAACGTTGTTTCCTCCCAGACCGCTTCCTTTTGATGACCTGTTTATCATAAAAACGAAAAAGAGCATAAAAAGCAGAAACGGAACAAAGGTTATCAGCAGCGAATAATACCATTTGTTCTGCCCGGAAGGTTCGATTTCTATCTTTACATTCTTGCCTGAGAGCAGCTTTACGATCGACTCCTCAGAGGCAACGGTGCTGTTGAAGCGCTTTCCGTCTTTTGTGATTCCTTTTATACTCTGCCCGCTTATTATAACCTGCTGTATCCGGTTGTTTTTAATAAGGTCAATAAGTCTGCTGTAGGAGATTTGAGCGCTTTGGTATCCTTTTTTGCTCAAACCGTTAAAAAGGAAAACAACCGTAATTCCTATAATAAGCCATATTAAGATACCTCGTCCCGCAAATTTCATAATCTATTTATTACCTCACAAATTTTAAAATGTCAAAATAGTCCCGTTATCTCATCAATAATAATATTGTGTTTCGTATCGGTTTTGTCTATTGCAGTTGCTAATGATAAATTCAGGTTTCTCTGTTTTTTGAAGAACAAGACGGATTTATGCAGACAAAATCGTTTTTTTTGGCAATTTTATACAGCGGTTCTTTGCAATACTCGCAGCTTTTGCCTGTTTTATTCAAGATGGTTTTGCATTCAGGATATCCCGAGCATGCCACAAATTCGCCGTGTCTGCCGTTTTTTATCAAAAGTTCTTTACCGCAGACCGGACAGTTTCCTTCAATCTTTTTTTCTTTGGTTTCAAAATTTTTTGTGTATCTGCATTTCGGAAATCCGCTGCATGCGAAGAATTTGCCGAATCTGCCGGTTTTGATAACAAGCATACTGCCGCATTTCGGACATTTTTCCTCAGTCGGAATATCCTCAGGTTTTTCCGAAGGCATATCCATCGCCTTTTCGAGTTGCGCGGAAAAGGGTTCCCAAAATTCCTTAAGCAACTCGAGCTTTGTAATCTTGCCTTGAGCTATCTCATCCAAAAGCGTCTCAAAGTGAGCCGTGAATTTCAGATCCATTAATTTCGGGAAATATTCCACCAAACGATCAACAACCTTGTAGGAGATCTCCTCAGGCACAAAGGAGCGTTTCTCCTTTCTTATATAATTTCTTGCCAGTAAAACCGAAACGATGGTTGCGTATGTGGAAGGTCTGCCTATGCCCTCTTTTTCCAATGTTTTTATCAATGACGCTGCGTTGTATCTTAGCGGCGGTTCGGTTTCTTTTTGTTCTATGTAAACCTTTTTCAATGTTAGCCTGTCGGATTTGTCTATCGTTATCAGGGCATCTTCTGCTTTTTTTCCCTCTATAATCATCCAGCCGGGAAATCTGAGCGAGCTAAGATGTGCATTCCACACGGTCTTGCCTGATTTTAAGGTGATATTCATCGAATCGGTTATTGCCGGAGCCATCTGCGAAGCGATAAAACAATCCCATATAAGCCTGTAAAGCTTGAGTTCCTTCGTATCAAGAAATCGCTCCATCTTTTCCGGGGTTCTTTTAATATCGGTCGGTCTTATCGCTTCATGGGCAAGCTGAGCGGATGAGCCGCTTTTATAGACTGGAATCGTTTTCGGAACAAACTGCTCGGTGTAATGTTTTTTGATAAACTCTCTTGCCTCCAAGGCTGCGGATTTTGCTATGTTTACCGAATCGGTTCTCATATATGTTATGAGACCTACCTGCTTTCCGTTTACCTTTTTCCCTTCATACAGACCTTGCGCAATTCTCATGGTAAATGCCGGGCTGTATCCGAGCCTGCTGTTTGCAAGCTGTTGCAGACGGCTCGTAGTCAAAGGTGGACTTGGGGCTCTTGAGGTTTTTTTTCTTTTAACAGAATCAATGACAAATCCCAGTTTTTCGGTTTCAGTCTTTATATCGAGCGCCTCAGCTTCATCGGTAATTCCGAGTTTGAGCTTTTTAGCCCCGATTTTACTTAGCTTTGCCTCAACTTCAGTGTTGTTGATTGTTAGTTTTGCGTTCAAGATAAAATATTTTACCGGAACAAATTTGGCAATCTCACGCTCTCTTTCGACAATAAGCCTCAGGGCAACCGATTGGACTCGCCCTGCCGAGAGCCCACGGGCTATCTTTTTTGCCAGTAGCGGACTGAGACGGTAACCGACGATTCTATCCAGTATTCTTCTTGCCTCCTGTGCCTCTACAAGCATTTTATCGATCTCTCTCGGGTTTTTCAGCGCATTGGTTATTGCGGTTTTAGTTATCTCATGAAAGCTGATTCGTTTGTAATGCTTCGGTTTTGCAATATCGATTATATGCCAACCTATCGCTTCCCCCTCTCTATCCTCATCTGTCGCTATATAGACATCACTTGCGCAAGCGGCAAGTTTTTTTATCTGATTTACCAGTTTCATCTTTTGACGTGGCACGACGTAATGGGGTTCAAACGACGGAATGTCCACACCGAAGCGAGATTTTGGAAGATCTCTTATATGACCGTTTGATGCGACACATTGAAAATTTTTGCCCAAAAATCCGCTTATGGTTTTTGCTTTTGTGGGTGATTCGACAATCACCAGATTTTTACCGTTTTCTTTCAAATCTGCTCCCTTGCTTTGTTATAAGATCTTTGATTTCAAGTTTTGTCAAAATAGCAGAAATGGCAGCCGAATCAAGTGGCAAATCCTCGTTTAATCGATCGATGGTTTTGGGAGTATTCAGACAATCGTAAATCAGTTGTTCATCTTCCGGGAGAGTCGACGGTTTTTTATTTTTCTTATCCGAATCCGGAAAATGAGTAATGTTTATAACATCA
>JALWSW010000171.1 GCA_027080125.1 Campylobacterales bacterium
GGAAACGGCATGGCTCCGAAGAGCAATGCTGTAAGCGTGAGAACCAACAACCGTAATTTTTACGGGCGCTCAGGGACGCTTTCGGCAAATGTGTATCTTGTAAGCCCCGAAACAGCGGTTGCCTGTACAATTACCGGGAAAATGACTGATCCGAGGGATTTGGAAAAAATGGGTATCAAATATCCAAAATTTGAATTCCCAGAGCAGTTTATAAAAGATGATACGCTTTTTGAATTTCCGCCAAGCGAAGAAGAATCCAAAAAGATAGAGCTTTACAGAGGACCGAATATAGTTCAGCCGCCCTCAGGAGAGCCCTTGCCAAAATCTGTTGACGGAGAAATTTCAATCAAGGTTGGCGATAATATAACGACCGATCATATAATGCCAGCCGGAAAGCGTTTAATATACCGCTCAAATGTTCCCAAATATGCGCAATTTGTGTTTGAAACAGTGGATTCAACATTCCCGGAAAGAGCTTTAGTAAACAAAAAGAACGGAATACACAATGTCATAGTTGCCGGAGAGTCCTACGGGCAAGGTTCAAGCCGCGAGCATGCTGCATTGTGCCCGATGTATCTGGGAGTCAGGGCGGTTGTTGCAAAATCGATTGAAAGAATTCACAAAGCAAATTTAATAAATTTCGGTATTTTGCCGTTGAGGTTCAAGAATCCAGAGGATTATGACAAAATAGATTTGGGAGATAAGATTGTCATTAAAGGTGTGAGATCGGCTCTGATAAATGATTCGGATATTACTCTTTTTGATGAGACAAAGAATATCTCCATTGAGCTTTCATACGATCTTTCCGAGCGTGAGCGCAAAACCGTTTTGCTGGGCGGAACGATGCAGGTGGCAAAACAGTATCGGGGCAAAAGCTTTGAAGAGATCAAGATAGTCGAATAGAGTAATTAAAAAGATCAAAAAAATACCCGAACGCTTTGCAACAAGCCATCGCGCTCGGGTATTTTTTTATAAATTTATATTTCCGTTTTAAAATCTGTAAACCAAACCAAGCGATACAACAGGCCAAACTTTTAGTTTATCCGCATCATGTTTGACTTTTCCTGTCTCGATATTTAGATTATTCTGAAACTCAGCGCTGTTTATAATAGCAGTATTGCCTGAAGATATAATTGTTACCTTCGAATTTCCCTGATAGATGGCACCAAGATCGAAAGTGATGCCAAAGCCTCTGTCTTTGCCGGCGGTTGTGTCCCAACCAAAGCCAAGATACGGATTTAAATCTTTATACTCTATCTTGCCGTAAACACTTGCGATATCCGAAATCGAGTATGTTTTGTTTCCTATTGTAAAAGTGCCGCCGGAAGCCTTTCCGTTTCCCTCCAGTTTGTTTTTATTATACAATAAACCTGTTGTTATTCTGAATTTTCCTTTGAATGGATGCCAATCTAAAAGTAGTGAAAAATTTCTTAGTTTTGCCTTTAAATCATAATCAATATCACCCTCATTGGAACTTCGATTAATACTAAAATAGTTGAAACCTGCCCTGATGTCAAAGCTATTATTAAATGAATAACCTAACTCAGGACCAATTCCCAATGTACCTGCCTTGATTCCTACCGACCCGTTTCCCGCATAACTTGTAGTGGCAAATATCAGAATAATAAAAGCTCCTGAGACCAAAAAACCAACCTTTCTCATAAGAACCTCCCATTGTATTTATGATATATTAGCAATAGCTGTCCTTAAAGCAAGTAATTAAGAATAATGTAAAATGTACCATTTTTAATTATATTATGATAGCATAGATTGGCAAACTGTTTTTAACAAAGAGCTGTTTTGCCTTTTGAAAATAAATACAATGAAATAAAAGAATTAGCAATGTAGTACTGTTTTTTTACTTTATAACAAAATCTACGTACAATCGGGGCATTTTCCGTAAAGATAGATATTGCATTTTTCCGGTTTGTATCCTTTGCGTTTTGCCTGTTCAAAAACAGTTTCCGAATCAAGATAGATATCGTATATCTTTCCGCAAACCCGGCAGATATAATGAGCATGAGAATCTTTTTTTAGTTCATATCTTCTTTTCTCTGAAGTTATATGAATCTCCTCAACAATGCTGTTATGAAGAAAGGTTTCGATTATTTTATAAATTGTTGCTATAGAAATAGAGGGAAAACGATTTTTCATCCTCGCGTAAATCTCACTAACGGAGGCATGTCCTGCCTCGAAAATCTCCTCAATCATGGCAATTCGCTGAGGCGTTGCTTTCAGGGCTTTTGATTTTAAAATCATGGTAACATCTTTATTGCTCAAAATTTTTCTTTTCATATCAATAAATATAGCGCAAGTATATTAAATATCAAATAATAATTTTTTTCTCTTGACAATTTTTCAATTAAATTTAGATTAAACAATAGATAAATTTTTCAGGAGGAGAATATGGGAAAAACGTTTGAGAATCTCGTAAAGGCGTTTGTAGGGGAATCACAGGCAAGAAATCGCTATACGATGTATTCAAAAATTGCAAAAAAAGAGGGCTATGAGCAGATAGCCGCTATTTTTGCCGAAACCGCGGACAACGAAAGAGAGCATGCAAAATGGTTCTTCAGAATGGCAAATGAACTTAGCGAGGGGAAAATAGATGAAATAAAAGTGGAAGCAGCCGCCCCGCTTACACTGGGAAATACGATTGACAACTTAAAGGCTGCCGCTGCAGGTGAGCATTTTGAAAATTCGACGCTGTATCCGGAATTTGCAGATATTGCGGAAAAGGAAGGGCATAAGCAGATAGCAATCAGAATAAGAGCAATCTCAAGTGTAGAAGCGCATCATGAAGCAAGATACAAGGAGCTTCTCAAAAACGTAGAGCAGGGAAGCGTATTTAAGAAAAATGTAAAGGTTTACTGGATCTGTCGCAATTGCGGGTATGTTCATGAGGGTTTAACACCTCCGTCAAAATGTCCGTCGTGCGATCATCCGGAGAGCTATTTTCAGGTTCTTGTAGAGCAATATTAATATGCAGCGCTAAAGCATTATGCTTTAGCGCGCTCTTAAATCAAAGCCTCGGAAGATTCCATTTCATAAATATTGCTATTACCCTTACAGTAAGAACAACCAGAAAGGTTGTGTATATAACTATGTTCCAACTCAAAGCAAGCCGTGTTGAGGCATAAAACCAAAGCGCTCCGATTATTGCGCAGCTTGCGTAGAAGTCTTCCTTTAAGACCATTGGCGTTTTGTTTGTGAAAAGATCGCTTATTAAACCTCCACCCACTGCAGTGCTAAATGACAGTAGCACAATTCCGGCAAGATTAAATTTTGCCTGGAATGCAACAAGAGCGCCTGTAACCGTGAAAGCTGCAAGTCCGATGGCATCTGATATTTTTATCATTATGCTTTTGCTGATATCTTTTTTGGTCAATTTATATGAAATAACCGCAATAACGATACCTGCGAAAGTGAAACCGATATCGTTATAACCGGAAAATGCCGCCGGAGGTATATTTGCCAAAATATCCCTTGTTATGCCTCCGCCCAAAGCAGTCGCAAATCCTAAAACAGTCACACCGAGAATATCGAGATTTCTGTTTATTCCTTTATAAACACCTGATATTGCAAAAGCCAAAAGACCTATATCGTTTGTAATACTGTAAGCAAAGCTATTGAAAACCATAAAATAATTATAGTTAGTTTTAAACAGATTAAAACTGTTTATAAAACCGCACAAATTTTTTTGAACTTTTTTGAAAAAGGCTGTAATTTTGCAGGTCAACTCCCA